>JAKOPZ010000020.1 GCA_029778615.1 Chloroflexota bacterium
GCAAATGCTTTGCCCCTACGCGTCAATCCATTCCACCCATTCGCCCTTGTCATTCTGCGCGTGCGCCGCGCCGGTTTCATCCCACTGCAACAGACGTTTGGCGCGGACGATGAGGGCGGCGCGTGTGCGCGCGATTTTTTCATCCGTCGCGTTGTCGTTCAATCCCCACGCGGCATAAATTTGTCCGTTCGTGCGCGCGATAGAGCGGCGGTCGCGAAAACCCATGCGCGCGGCAATTTGTTCGTTGCTTAAACCTTGCGCCAACAATTTCGCCACTTGCTGTTCATTCGGTTCGAGCAAATCCATCGGGTCACGTTCGTCCTGCGCGCGCACGGTGTGAACGCGCGCTTCGATTTCGGGGTCAATAAAACTGCGCCCATTTTTCGCGTCCATGAGCAATGGCACAATCATTTCGGGCAAGAGATAATTTGATTTTTTCACATACGCGTAATGACTGAGGATGCCCGACCGCAAAAAATCGCGATAGTAGGCGTCGTCATCTTGAATGGAATAAAACACGACGGGCATGCGCGGAAATTCGCGGCGAATTTCCACTGCCGCTTGAATGCCATTCATTTCGCCTTCGAGTTGCACATCCATCAAAATCGCGTCGGGCGGCTCGTGCAAACAAAACGCGAGCGCCTCTTTGCCGCGCGCACAGGCACTGACAACGCGCACGCGAGGTGTCGCTTCCAGCCCGCGTTTCAACGCGTCACGCAGTTTGGCATTGTCTTCGACGAGTACAAGATTCATGGGATAGGGACCGTAGATTGGGGATTAGAGATTTGTTGACGGTACTTGACTTTTGTATCCCGCAATCGACGCGCTGTCAAGCACGCGAGTGCGCGGCGACGTGGACACAAACGGTATAGTCGGGCGCGCATCTGTTTTAGAATTCCAAACCAAGGCGCAAGAAATTGTTTGTGTTTGAGCACTGACAGCGGGAACCGAATGCACGGGTGTAACCGTCTTGAACGTACCCACAGAAACTCGAATGCCGCTTTGCCAACTCCAATGCGGCGCTGCTGCGAGAGCGTATGGCACGCCCGTCGAGTTTCAATAACTGCTCTGCGCGCTCCTCATCCAAGGAGGCAACATGTTTTGGTCCAAGAAACGCACGTCAAGTAACATGCTGGGATGGTTCTTTGCGGGGCTGTTGATTGCCGAAGTGCTGTTGGCATTCGCGCTCGTAATGCTGCGCGCCTAAAAAACACGCATGGCGAACGAACCACTACGGGTCCCGTTTTTTTCAGTGCACAGCGTGTACTGGCGCGTCAACTGCGAATGGCTCATCGCTCTGGCGGGACCGCGCGCGCTGCTTTTGGAATTGGCGCATCCCGCCATTGCCGCCGGTATCGCGCACCACAGCAATTATCGCGGCGACCCGTTCGGACGTTTGTATCGCACCATGCAAACGATGACGGAAATTTCGTTCGGTACGGAGGAGGCAAGGCGCGCGGCGTTGAAACATTTTCACAAGTGTCATGCGCGCGTCAACGGCGTGACGGCAGATTCACGGTACGACGCGCGTGACCCCCACTTGCAGTTTTGGGTCTTGGCAACGTTGATAGATTCCGTACCTCGCGTATATGAACGTTTTGTCGCGCCGCTGACCGCTGCCGAACACTGCGCCTATTACGACGATTGCGCGCGTTTGGCGCGGTTCTTGGGCATAGCCGAGTGCGTCATTCCGCCCGACTATGACGCCTTTCGCGAGTATATGGGCGCGATGCTGTCGAGTGAAACACTGGAAATTACCGAAACGGCGCGCGCGATTTTGGCGGCGTTGTTCGCGCCCACACCGCGCGGTCAATTGACGCGCGCCTTTAGTTTTGTCGGCATCGGACTGCTGCCGGCGCGCGTGCGAGACGCGTATGGCTTTCAGTGGAATGAAACGCGCGAAAAATATTTGGAACGTCTCGCGCAGTTCACCCGGCGCGTACGTCCGCGCCTTCTGCGCGCGGCTGCCATTCATCCCCACGCGTGGAAAATGGAGCAGCACATTTTACGCGCGGATTGAGCGGCGCACCCGGCGCGCGCCGGCTTGGAAAAAATGAATCGCGCGCGCGAGCCACGCGCGCGTTCGGGCGCGCTGCCACTGTTGGATGGCTGCCGCGCGCTCGACATTCGAGACCGCATATGCCCCATACGTGCTGTTGACGTACAGTTCCACAATGTTTGCAATGGGCTGCGCGGCGGAATGCATCCAGGGTGCGATTTTTTGCGGACGCGCGAACGATGCAAAATAATCCGCCAGCAGCGCCGCCACTTGGTTTGGCGTAGCACTCGCGGTAACCGGCAAACCGAGCGACCGCGCGAGATAAAAAACGCGTTGATACAACAACGGCACGGCGCGCGCTGCCGTCATTCGCGCCAGCCGCAACGAATCGAAAATCATCCAGACTCCAAACGCAAACGGAATCGCGAGCAGCGCGATAGAGAGCACGTACCACGCATTGGGCGACACGCCGCGTGCGAGGGCAACATTCCCCGCTTCCGCTTCAGGTTGTGCGGGCAGTTCCGGTTCAGCGAACGCGCCCGGCGAATCGTATTGGATGACGGCGCGCGCGCTCGTCGGTTCAAAATCCACCCAACCGTATTCGGGAAAATAAACTTGCGTCCACGAATGAGCGCTCGCTTCGGTGACCACATATTCGTTGCGCGTCGCGTCAAATTCACCGGTGGCATAACCGACAGCAATCCGCGCGGGCAAACCCGCCGCGCGTGCGAGGACCGCCATTGCCGTCGCGTAATAATCACAATAGCCGCGTCGGAGGTCAAACAAAAAATAATCAGTCACATCGCGGTCGGGCGGCGGCGTGGGCAAATCCAATGTGTAGGGAATTGTTCGCAAATAATTTTCCAGCGCGATTGCGCGGTCATAGGGCGTCGGCGCAGTGGCGGTAAGGTCGCGCGCGAGCGCAAGC
>JAKOPZ010000181.1 GCA_029778615.1 Chloroflexota bacterium
ACGAACGCGCGAATGTCGCGTTTCGGTTTGCGGATGTATTCTTGAATGTAAAAAATGGAATGATGGTACGAGCCGAGAATTTCTTTGTGTTCCAGAATCGCTTCCGCCGCGTCGCGGTCATTGATTTTGGAAAGGAGGCGACCCCATGAACCAATCGCGGGTTTGAGAATGACGGGATAGCCCATCTCTTCAATCGTCTTGAGCGCGGATTCGGGCGTGAATGCGACCTTGACCGTCGGACTCGGCACGCCTGCGCGAATTAATGCGGACGAAGTAACGAGTTTATTGCCGCACACATCGGCAACATGCGCGGTGTTGACGGTGGGGATGCCCCAATCGTTCAAGATGCGTAACGCATACAACGCGCGCGAATGATTGATGCAGCGTTCGAGGACGACATCGTATTTCAACCATGGTTCGGGATTGCCCAAATCGAACGCAATGTCGCGGTCGTCAATGCGGTCATAATCAATGCCGCGCGCGTCGAGCGTCTCGAACAAAATTTTTTCTTCGACGCGCGCGCGGGAATAGAGTACGGCAAGTTTCATTTCTGGTTGAAGACTGGAGACTAGAGATTGGAGATTTCAAATTTCAATCTCCAATCTCTAGTCTCCAGTCTCGCATTTCACTCTCCCCAATCTTCTTCTTCTTGCGGCGCGAGGTCGAGTTCCAAAGGGTTCTCTTTCACGACTTCGAGTTCTGCGCCGCAGTCGGGGCAAACAATAATTTCCCCGCGCATTGGTTTTTGCAGTGTGATGGTGGCTTCACATTCGGGACATATGGCAGACATGGTAGAACTCCGTTGACAAATGACGAATGACGGAGGACGAAAGCAGATTTGACCTTCGTCGTTCGTCATTCGTCGGCAATAAAAAAAATCAGCCCCCGCCAAACCGTCATTGGTGAGGGCTGATAGAAATTTAGACGTTAACTTGGTCTATGGTCAATTCGGGTAAATCGGATTGCATCGCGCCATTTACACGCGGTCAAGTATTTTTTTGTGACAAGTTCATGTCACGGCTGCGCGCGTAAGTTTGTCGAGTAATATAGCATAGTAATTTGATGTGTCAATTATTTTGAATCTTAAAATTCTTGCGCGCGCGTTGGGCGAAGCATTTTCATAAACGCACGCGAAAACACCAGACAACCGCGAACGAAAATGCTTTTGCCCTTATTCGAGCAAGCGGTCGAGTTTTTCCAGCGCAAGTTTCCAATACGTTTTCATTTGCTCGACCTCTCCCGCCGATTCAAGCTTGTCGTGTTGGACTTGAATCATGCTTTTCGTTTTGCCTTTGGCGTACAGATTCAAGGCAACGCGGGTCGCGCCGTCCTTGCCCCAAGCAATGCGCAGCGATTTGTTCGGCGTTGCTCTGCTCACACTGTATTTTCGCTTGCCGAGCCATTTTGCGCGCGTCGCTTCGTCCGCGCACGCGGCATACAATTTGCCCAAGGACGCGTGAAACGTTTTGCTTGCATTCGCGCTGTAGCCGTTCGCTTTTTGATGCACGGCGCGCAAGCCGCGCGCTCGTTCATAGCCCACAGTGACCATTTGAGACCACCAATCGGGAACGTGATATTTCGCGGACAAGAGCCGGGCGATTTCTTTGTGCGGCATTTTCTTTGCATGTTCCGCGTCGAGTAGCTCGAGCCATTCGTCCCACGTTTTGCCGGTCTTGGCGCGCACAGCATCAGTGCTGAAGCCGTATTTTTGTTCGGTTTTGGGCATGGGGTTCTCCCGAATTATTCCGATTCAAGCGCAGTGGTGAGTTGAAGGATATTGTGGTTGAGGCGATGGAGTTCGTGATTCTGCATGACGCTGGCGTAGGAATACAGTGCGTGCAAAGTATCCAGTGTCAGCTGTGCGGCATGTTTGTCCATGTCGGGGGTAGCGACAAGTTGTGTGGTGATTTGGTCGAGTTGTTCGAGAGCAATGCGCCAGCGTCCGGGCTTGAGCATTTCCGCGCCCGCTGCGCGAATGCGCGTTTCCAGTACGGTATTCATGGCACGCGATTATATGCGCGCGGAAAAACGTGGACAAACTGAAATAAAAAATGCGCGCTGCCAGTTCGCTGCGCGCATTTTTTTGTCCCCGTCTTTTGCTTAGGTGGTAAGCACTGAGTCTTGCGTCCCGAACATGTTGGGGACGAGGCGGTCAGGGTTGGGGTCATTTTCCCAGCGCTCGCCGTCCAGATAGTACTTGAAGCGATATTCTTTGCCGCTTTCGAGTGTGAGAGCGGTGCTAAAACTGCCATCTTTTTTCCGCTTGAGTGGTGTGGCGGTCGGGTCCCAGTTGTTGAATTCGCCGACGACAACCGCTTGTTTCGCCGCGACTTGGGCGGGCAGTTCAAAGGTAACTTTGACGACGCCTTTTTTTGTTTTGAGATAAGCTTTATTCATGGGTTCTGCTCCTTGTATGTGTGACCAAAAGAGCGACAAGGGACAAGTGCCTGCCGCTCTTGTAAATGAACCGTGACGCGTGACTTACACCATCGTAAGCAGAACTGGCGACGCGGATTATAGAACAAGTGGGCGCGGAGACAAAATCATTTTCGCGCGCGTTTCGGAACAAAGCGGAAAAATTCTTTGACAAGCCCCAATGGATATGCTAAGATGCGCGCGATTTTTCGCGGTGAACCTTTTTTCATCGAGTATCACCGCCAAGCGCTTTATTATTCTACAGGGTTATCCTGTCTATTTTCTCTATCAGGTCCTTTTGTTCGTGGTTCTAACGGAGTTGCACACCTGTTGTCCGTCCCCTTACCCATCCGCTTCATGGGGACTGACGCCCCCTTTGGCTCAGAGCGGTTCGCAGAGACGCTGACCTCCTTGGAACAAAGGATTTTCTGTCATTCGACGGAATAACAGTGTGCCCTCGTGGGTACACTTTTTTTTTATCCGGCTGTGAAACACTCACAGTCATTTATCTGCTCCGCTCATCCGGCGTGTAATCGGGATTATGCCTTGGCGAGAGGCACCCATTATCCGCGTTGCCTGGTGGCAGCGCAGCGCTGCATTTTTTTTGCAGCGTCACTCGCAAGCCGTATTGCGCGCAATGGATTGCAGGAGGTCGTATGTCAATCGAATTTATCTTTCGTCTGATTGGCATGGTCGTGTTTGCAATTTTGGGCTGGCGTCTCGGCGAAGCGCTGTCCGCGCAGCCCGACCGTGACATCCGATTTATTTTGGTCTTGCTCTTGGCAGGCGCGGCGCTCGGTTTGCTCATTACGCCGTGGATTACCCTCCGCCCTTACCGCTGGTTTCGTCGCCAGATGCGGCGCGTCCCCGCGCAGCAGCTCCTCGCCGCGACGATTGGTCTCATCATCGGACTGATTATCGCCACACTCACCGCGTTTCCCCTTTCGCTTTTGCCTCCGCCCTTTTCCAATATCCTTCCGTTTGCTTCGTTGATTTTGTTCGGTTATGTCGGCGCGTGGATTATGATTATGCGCGAGCGCGACATTTTCAACTTGTTTGGCGGACGGCTCGCGCGCGAAGGCAAAAGTTCGCGTGCCTCGTCGTCCGAAGGAATTTCCGAGCGCATGGTTTTGCTCGACACGAGCGTCATCATTGACGGACGCATTGCCGATGTTTCGCGCACGGGCTTTCTCGACGGCGTGCTCACCATTCCGCGCTTTGTGTTGAATGAGCTCCAGCATATTGCCGATTCGTCCGACCCACTGCGGCGCAATCGCGGGCGGCGCGGTCTCGACATGCTCAACAAGCTGCAAAAAGATTCCGTCGTGCCGATCAAGATTACGGATATGGACGTGGAAGAAGTGCGCGAAGTGGACGACAAGCTAGTGCGCCTGGCGAAACAGCTGCGCGCGCCCGTCCTCACCAACGATTTCAATCTCAACAAAGTCGCGGAAATTCAAGGCGTGCGCGTGTTGAATATCAACGAGTTGGCAAACGCACTGCGCGCGATTGTCCTGCCCGGCGAAAACATGCACGTCAAATTGGTCCAGGACGGCAAGGAATTGGGACAGGGCGTCGCGTATTTGGACGATGGCACGATGGTCGTGGTGGAAAACGGCAAAAAATATATTGGCAACAGCATTGACGTTACCGTAACGCGGATGTTACAAACGAATCAGGGCAGAATGATTTTCGCAACGCCGGCGAATGGCAAGTAACGCGTAACGAGCATTGAGCATTGCGTAGACATACCAAACTCAATGCTCAATGCGCGATGCTTTTATGTCTCTTTATCTGTACAACACGCTCACGCGACAAAAAGAAGAATTCAAACCGCGCGACCCCGCGCACGTGGCAATGTACGTCTGCGGACCCAATCTGTACGGACCCGCGCACATCGGACACGCGTTGTCGTACATCACGTTCGATACGCTCAAACGCTATCTGCAATTTCGCGGGTACGGGGTCAAGCACGTTCAAAATTTCACCGATATCGAAGACCGCATCATCGAGACCGCGCAAAGAGAAAATACGACGATTCATGCTTTGGCGGAAAAATACATCGCGCGTTTTTTGCAAGAAATGGATTCACTCAACATTCAACGCGCGGACGCGTACCCGCGCGCCACCGAAGCCGTCCCCACCATCATCAAAATGACGCTAGGGCTCATCGAAAAAGGCATGGCGTATGAATTGGACGGCGACGTGTATTTTCGCGTGCGCGCGGATGAGGATTACGGCAAGCTGGCGCATCGCACGCTGGACGAAATGGAAGCGGGCGCGCGCGTGGCAGTGGACGAACGCAAAAACGACCCGATGGATTTTGCACTGTGGAAGGCGTCGAAACCCGGCGAACCCGCGTGGGATTCGCCGTGGGGACCCGGACGCCCGGGCTGGCACATCGAATGCTCGGCGATGAATCTGAACGAGCACGGCGAACAGATTGACATTCACGGCGGCGGACAAGATGTTCTCTTTCCGCATCACGAAAACGAAATCGCGCAGTCGGAATCGTACACGGGCAAACAATTTTCGCGGTACTGGATTCACAACGCGCTGCTGCATTTGCCGGGTCAAGAAAAAATGACACGGCATCTCGGCGGTTTGGTTTTGATTCCCGACGCGTTGTCGCGGCACAGCAGCGATGCGATTCGCGCGTTCATTCTCGGTACGCATTACCGTTCGCCGCTGGCGTGGACGGAAGAAGGCATTGACGCGGCGGAACGCGGTTTGGAACGTTTGCGCGCGGCGGTCAAAGATTCGATTGCGCCAAGTGGAGAAACAAACAGCGCGCTCGCCGATGGTGCAACGCAAGCGCGCGAAAAATTTATCGCCATGATGGACGACGACTTGAACACGGCAGGCGCGCTCGGCGTCTTGTATGACCTGGCGCGTGAGATTAATCGCGCGCGGGGGGAAGGCGCGGATGCACAAATTCTTGCGCCCGCACAAGCGACCTTGAAAGAATTGGCAGGCGTTCTGGGATTGACCTTGCAAGAGCCGCAGCGCGCCGTGAGCGATGCCGACGCGGAAAAAATTAACGCGCTCCTCACGGAACGTAACGCCCTGCGCGCGGCGAAAAAATACGCGGATGCAGACCGGGTGCGAAAACAATTGGCGGACCTGGGCATCGAAATCGCCGACAGCGCGCAAGGGACAACGTGGAAGAAGATACGGTAGGGAACGTTCGCCGTAACGTTCCGTGATGCGTGCGGGGAACGAAACGGGTCGGGAACGTTCGCCGTAACGTTCCGTGATGCGTGCGGGAACGAAACGGGTCGGGAACGTTCGCCGTAACGTTCCGTGATGCGTGCGGGGAACGAAACGGGTCGGGAACGTTCGCCGTAACGTTCCGTGATGCGTGCGGGGAACGAAACGCGTGGGGGGAACGAAACGGCGTTCATTCCGTACAGGTTGCATGACGCGAACAATGAGCGAATTTATTTTCGGACGGAACGCGGTGTTACAAGCACTGCGCGCGGGGACTGATATTTCGCGTGTATTGCTCGCACGCGGGACGAAACGCGATGGGATGTTGGGCGAAGCATTGGAACTCGCGCGGCGCGAGCAAATCCCTGTACAAGAAGTGGAACGCGACGCGTTGGACAAATTGTTGAAACGCGGCTCACTGCATCAAGGCATCGTCGCCGAAGCGGGAGAGTTCGAGTACGTTGGAATGCGAGAGATTTTGACGGCGGCGCGAGAAAAAAACGAGCCGCCGTTTTTATTGCTCCTCGACAACGTGCAATACGTTACCAATTTTGGCGCGCTGTTACGCACGGCGGAAATTATTGGCGTGCATGGCGTCATTATTCCCGAACATCGTCAAGCAGGCGTGACCGCGCAGGTGCGTAAAGCATCGGCGGGCGCGGTGGATTTCATGAACATCGCACAGGTCACAAATCTCGCGCAAACGATTGAGGAATTGAAAAAACAAAATATCTGGGTCGTCGGCATTGAGGAAGCGCCGAAAGCGATTCCGTACAACAAAGGGGATTACACGATTCCGATTGCGTTTGTCGTTGGCAGTGAAGTGGACGGCTTGCGACGGTTGACGCGCGACAAATGCGATTACATGGTGCAACTGCCGATGTGGGGTAAAACGCCATCGCTGAACGTGAGCGTCGCGGGTTCGATTGTGTTGTACGAAGCGCGGATGCAGCGCGTGGCGAAAGGTATCGGACCCCAACTGAAACGTGAAACGTCAAGCGTGAAACGCCAAACGTGAAACGTCAAGCGTAAAACGTCAAGCGTGAAACGCCAAGTTTGAAACGTCCAGTTTGAAACGTCAAGCGAAAATCAAAAATCAAAAATCAAAAATCAAGAATACCGAATCTCCAATCTCCAATCTCCAATCTCTAAACTGCCATGAATACAGAATCTAGCAACGCGCTCGAATCCCGCATCAACGCACTGCATTCCATCGGCATCGTGGATATGCATTTTGATTTGCTGATGGACCTGTACGAAAAACGGAAACGCGCGAATGTGCTGCGCGATGATTTTGAAGCGCAGTTCGACGCGGGCGGCATCGGCGTCATCGGCGCCGCGATTTACATTGACGAAGCGTACTTGCCCGAACAAGCATTGCGCGTCGCGTTAGACCAAATCGCGCGGTTGTACATTGAAGTGGAATCGAATCCGCGTTTTGCGATTTGCAAAACGTACGCGGACATTGTTACTGCGCGCAAGCAAAACAAATTTGCGCTGTTGATTACGATGGAAGGGGTCGAGCCGCTCGGCACGGACATGAATCTCTTGCGCGTGTTCTATGAATTGGGCGTGCGTTCCATTGGAATCACCCACGCGCGGCGCAACATGGCGGCGGACGGCGGACTCTTTTCGGCGAATACTTCATCGCGGCACGGACTCGCGCCCTTCGGGAAATTGTTGGTGCAAGAGATGGAAAAGTTGAACCTCATCATTGACCTCGCGCATCTCAATCCGGCGGGTGTGGACGATGTATTGCAAATGACGAACAAGCCGCTGATTTTTTCGCATACGAACCCGCGTAAATTTTTCGACATTGACCGCAACGCGAGCGATGACCACATTCGCGCGGTGGGTGCGCGGGGCGGGGTGATTGGCGTGAACGGCGCGTTGGTGGGCGCGGCGCCCGGACAGGCGACGATTGACATGTTTATTGACAATGTGGAATACATGGTCGAATTGACCAGCATGGATTCCGTCGCCATCGGTTTCGACTTTTTTAAATTCATTTGGGAGCAATGGACGCCCGCACAGCAAGCCGCACTCCGCGCGTACCTTCACGAACCGCAATTTGTTACGGACATGGACCATCACGCACACGCCCGTAGTTTGACGCGGCGGTTGCTCGAACGCGGCTGGCAAGACGCGGACATTGCAAAACTGTACAACGGAAATTGGATGCGCGTACTGGAACAGTTGTTGTGAGCGATAAAAGCAATTTGCGCGAAATGTTTCGCTCTGTTATAATCACGCACCGTTCGACTAAAACCACATAACGCGAACGCTGTTCGCCATGCCTTTTCGCTCTGCGCCACGCCAAGAACGCGGGCGCGTTTTTGTGCCACGCAGAGCTTTTCCCAAGGGAAGGAGTAACTTTGTCCAATTACGAATTGACCTACATCTTGCGCCCACTCGAAGAAGCCAACCTCAGCGCAATCAACGAACGCATCAACACCCTCGTCCAGAACGCCGGCGGCGAAATTGTTTCCCGCCATGATTGGGGCAGACGACGTCTCGCCTATCCCATCCGCAAAATCGCCGACGGTTACTACACCACTTTATATCTCACCTTGTCGGGCACTGCGGTGCGCGGCATAGAACGTTCTTTGAAACTGAATGATGATGTGCTGCGGTTTCTCGTCGTGCGGGTGGATGAGTTAAAGCCGCCCGCCGCGGCGGCAGCCCCGGCAGCGGCTGTAGAACAACCGGCGCCCGCAGCAGAAATGCCCGCGCCGACGGAAACCCCCGCGCCGACAGAAATGTCCGAAGCCGCTCCGGTGGAAACCGCGCCGGCTCAAGAACCTGCGCCCGCCGCCGCAACGGCGAGTGATACCGAAGGGAGTTGAACATGGCACGCGGTCTCAACAAAGTCATGATCATCGGAAATCTGGGACGTGACCCGGAAATGCGGTATACGCCCAGTGGCAAGCCGGTCACTTCGTTCAGCGTTGCCGTTTCGCGCACCTACATGAAAGCGGAAGGCGAACGCACCGAAGTGACGGATTGGTTCAACGTCGTCGCGTGGGGACGCCTCGCCGAAATTTGCAGTCAATACCTCACCAAAGGTTCGATGGTGTATGTGGAAGGGCGCCTCGAAACGCGCAGCTGGGAAGGCGAAAATGGTCAAAAACATTATCGCACCGAGCTGGTCGCCAACGATGTGAACATTCTCGACCGCAAAGGACGACAGGGCGAAGACACCGGCGCGATGGATTCCGTCATGGGCGACATCGGCGCACCGGGCGATGAACCCTCCATTTGATTGTTGGCACCGCAGCATTTTCGCTCAAGTCAAGAGCTAAACGAACGCGGGCGCAATGCTTTGCCCGCTTGCGCGTTTTAGCGCGTATTGTGTAGATTTTAAGGAGCAATTCACGAAACGTATGGATAATCCACAACGAAGCAGCTCGGGTGGTCCGCGCGGTCCGCGCAATGACCGCGGCGGACGCGATGGCGGACGCGACGGACAACAGCGCCGTTTCGGTCCGCCGATGCGCCGGGTCTGCATTTACTGCAAAGACAAAACCAAAGTCATTGATTACAAAAATGGCGACCAACTGCGCCGTTACTTGACCGACCGGGGCAAGATTCGCCCGCGTCGCAAAATTGGCACGTGCGCGCGCCATCAACGCGAACTCGCGCTCGCCATCAAACGGGCGCGGCATTTGGCATTGTTGCCCTTCGCGCCGGACCACGTGCGCGGCATGAACGCCTAAGCGCGCCGCATCTCGAAATCCGATAGAGCATAGGCGGCAAAACGCCTATGCTTTTTTTTGGGCATTCGTTATGGCAAAAAAGAAACAAATTGATTCTGTTGAATCGCGCAAAGTATCGCGGATGCGCGAACGCGAATTGGAACAACAACGCATCCTCTTTATCGCGCTCGGCGTCGTCGCCGCGCTGATTGTCATCATTCTGGCGTTCGGATATTGGCGAACGACCATTGCCGTTTTGGATGAAACCATCGCCACAGTGAACGGCGTGCCGCTTAAAGTGCGCGAGTATCAAGCGCGCGCGCGTTACGATGCAACGGTCATTCTCTCACGCGCCTCGCAAATCAGCGCGCAACTACAGCAAATTGGCGACGACCCCTCGATGGCACAGATTCGCCAATACTTTGAAAATCAATTGGCGCAAGAACAAACGCAGCTGCTTCAAGTACCGGGACAGGCGTTGGAAAATATCATTAACGACGAACTGGTGCGCCAAGAAGCCAAGCGGCGCGGCATCACCGTAACCTCCGCCGAAGTGGACCGCGAAATTGAACTTGCCATCAAAGAAAATCTCGGCTATCCGCGTCCCACCAATACGCCAACAGAAGGACCTTCGCCTACACCGACCAACACACCGACCATTACGCCCACCGCGACCAACACCGCGACGCCGTCCGTTTCGCCTACCGCAACCGCAACCCTTTCCGTAACGCTCACGGCGACGCCAACGCTCGGTCCGACCGAAACGCCGGGGCCCACTGAAACGCCGCAACCGACGCAGACGCCGTTAGGTCCTGATGCCTATGCGACCGAAGTGGGCAAGTTAAAAGAAAATATTAGCCAAGCCAAATACACGTTTGACGATTATCGGAAAATCGTCGAAGTCAATTTGCTGCGCAACAAATTGAATGATGCGCTGGCAAAAGAAATCGCTAAAACTGCCGAACAAATTCACGTGCGGCATATCTTGGTGGCAACGTTTGACGAAGCGCAAAAAGTCGAAGCGCGTCTCAAAGCGGGCGAAGATTTTGAAAAGCTCGCGGAGGAACTTTCCACTGACCCCAGCGCGAAAACGAACAAGGGCGATTTGGGCTGGAGCACGCGCGGCGCGTATGTGGCGGAATTTGACAATGCCGCGTGGGCGCTGACCAATCCGCTTCAAATCAGCGACCCCGTGACCACCACGTTTGGCGTACACGTGATTCAATTGGTCGAAAAGGACGCGAACCGCCCGTTGGATGCGTCCGCGTTGGCGAGCAAAGAGGCAAGCGCCTTGACCGATTGGTTACAACAAGTCCGCGCCGAGGCAAGCACAAAAATCGAACGCTTCTTTAGCACCGATTATGTGCCGAGTGAAATCAAGCGTTTGCAAACACCCAGCGCACAATAGAATCCAAAAAAAGTGGGACGTTCAATTGAACGTCCCCACTTTTTTACAACAGCGCGGCTGCCAACTCGGCGAGCGTTTCTTCGTTGTGAAAATAATCGTGTGAACGGATGGGGTCTGTTTCCACATCCACAAACACATCGCGCAGGCGAAACGGACGCGACGGAAACATCGGTCCCAACGCGTTCGCCATTGGGTCGGTCGTATCGTACAGATTCAGCCATTCGCCCAGATTGCCCGGAATCGCGCCCAAATCGTTGGTGCGAATGCTCAAGCGCCGCAATTTCGAGAGCGGTGAGCCGAGCGTCAAAAATGTGGCGATGTTTGAATTGGGCGCGGACTCGCGCAAGCAATCGAACGCGACGACCGAGCCGAGCGAATGACTCGCGATGACAAGTTCTTCGCCCATGCCCAACGCCTTGTTCAAACCATCGCGCATGCGCGTTTGCACGGCGTTGTAGGTTTTGGACGAAAAAAGATATTCCGCGACTTGGTTCAAATCGCTGGCAATCAATTCCGCGAGAAATTGCGCGGGCAGGATGAACGCGGCGTTATGACGTTCGTGATGGGGCAGCGCGTTGAAATCACTCTGCACCAACATTGCGAACGCAGCTTTGAAATTTGCCACTTCGTCGCCGTCGAGGCGCGTTTCTTTTTTGCGCCGCGCCGCGTTTTCGCTCAATAAATCCCCGTACCAGATGCCCACAGCGGCAGGTTCCGTGCCGAGCAATTCAGTCAACCCCGCGAGCGGTTCTTGGTAATAGTCTTTGGTATAGTTCCCCGCGCCGTGTACAAAAACAATGACTTTGGACATGTTCTCCTCATTTTTTCGGTTCTGCAAAAAAGAAACGATGCGCCGCGCGCATACAGCGGTCTTGAATCACTTGCAACCCCGCCTCCTCTGCGCGCACTGCCGCTTGTTCATTGCGAATGCCTTCTTGCATCCAAATCACCTTTGCATGGATGGCGATGGCTTCTTGGACCACCGGCATGATCTTTTCCGGAGGCAAGAAAATTTCTACGGTATCTACTTGAATCTCGCGCGGAATCGCCAGCAAGTTCGGATACGCCTTTTCTCCCAAAATCTCTTGAGCGTTTGGATTGATGGGAATAATGCGATAGCCGTGTGCTTGAAGATATTTTGGCACGTCGTGGCTCGAACGGTCTGCGCGCGTGGACATGCCGACGACGGCAATCGTTTTAGTATCGAGCAAGATTTGTTTAACTTG
>JAKOPZ010000182.1 GCA_029778615.1 Chloroflexota bacterium
AACGACCGTCACATCGGCCACCGTCGACAATGCCTCGGCCAGCGCAATGATGCCTGGTGCCTGATAGCCGTCGTCGTTAGAAACTAGAATCCTCACGGGTGCAAATTATAGAGAGCGCGCGGCGTTTGAAGATGCCGCACGTAAGTCACCTTGCCAACGCCACACCGGATGCCACGTGAACGCAAACACAAATCCCACTACGAAAACGCTTCTCGGCGGACTCACGCCACGTGAGTTCATGGCCAAACACTGGCAAAAACATTGGAAACACATTGAGCAGGCGGTGCCCGCGTTTGAAGAACTGTTGAGCATTGACGACATGTGGAAGCTCGCGTGCTCGGAGGATGTGGAATCGCGTCTCGTGTTGCGTCAGGGCAAAAAATTTGTGCTCGAAGACGGGCCGTTCACGAAAGCGCGCATCGCAAAACTACCCGCTCGCGACTGGACACTTTTGGTGCAAGGCTTGAATCTGCATCTGCCGGCAGCTGACGCGTTGCTGCGCAAATTCAGTTTCTTGCCGTATGCGAGGTTGGACGACGTGATGGTGTCGCTCGCTGCCCCCGGCGGTGGCGTTGGGCCACATTTTGATTCGTACGATGTGTTCTTGCTACAAGGCGTGGGCACGCGGCGCTGGCAAATTTCGGAGCAAAAAGACCTGTCGCTGATTCCCGATGCGCCGCTGAAAATTTTGAAGCGCATGGTGCCGTCGGAAACGTTTGAGTTAACAGCTGGCGACATGCTGTATTTGCCGCCGCATGTGGCGCATGATGGCATGGCGATGCAGTCGGAAGGTTTTTGCACGACATATTCCATCGGTTTTCGTGCGCCTACACATCAAGAACTGGCCGATGGTTTTCTAGATTGGATTGGTGCCACCAGTGAAATTGAAGGCCGTCTCGCCGATCCTGATTTAACAGCCACGGATCACCCCGCGCGCATGCCTAAACAGTACCAACGCGAAGTGGCCGATGCCATTGCGAAACTGCAAATGGATAAAGCAGCGATCAAGCAATTCGCCGGTTGTTACGCGACCGATCCGAAACCCTCCGTTGAATTCTCGGAACCAAAACCATTGCTCTCGCGAACGGCCTTTGCAAAGGCTTGCGGTAGCGCAAAGGGCGGCGCAGTAGCCCTCGCGGCGGGAACGCAATGTTTGTACGATGACGAATTCTTGTTCATCAACGGCGACGCGTTTGTAGTGCAGGGCGACGCCGAGCTGTGGCATTCGCTTGCCGATGCGCGCACGCTTTCGGTGCCG
>JAKOPZ010000183.1 GCA_029778615.1 Chloroflexota bacterium
CGTGTCGCTCGAAATGGTGTATCGGAGTCTGTATTTCTTCACACAAGCTTATCAGCGCGGCGAAGCAAATGACGGCGTGCGTTATTTGGCGGACAATGCCCAGTGGCTCGGCGTTCTCAAACGCAAACGGACAACCAGAAAAACTAGAGGCGGGGTCTTGACAAACTCCGCTTCACCTTAACTTGTGACTAATGTCCTTAGGGAAGCTATGTATACGCGAACTATATCATGCTAACTCACTCCTGTCAATGAAATTTAGAAATTTGGGTTTGGTCGAACTCAAACCATCTAATTCAACCGATAGGTTTTGTGTGGCATGTTCTTTCCCGGCTTGGATTGTGCACGGCACTCTAGCTGCCTGTTTTGCGGAAAAATTTTCATGCCGATGGCAATAGGGCGGAGAAGGATTGCCTTTCACTGGGTGGAAGGCATATTGGTGATGTGGATCTCGTTTTCGCAATGTTACAAAGGAGGTGCAAAGGATGGACGTAGACGGTGATCTAAAGTGGGTACAGGCACGCCTCGCCTTCGACGACCATGCCACGAATGGACCGCAACCACCGGGAGTGATGACCGGTACGACGCCAACTGACATACCGCAGAACCGCCCTGTCTTGCCAAGAGAACAGGGCGGTTCTGTTTCGCGCTGGTTCGATCTGACCGAAGATGAGTACATTCGCTCTCGCTTTGTGCAGCTCAAAGCCAGTCTTGAGCGGGAGCGCACCGCAAGGCAGAAGGAATTGGAAACACTCCGTCCGCGTGCTCGCACGAAACGCCTGTCGTTTAGCCTGCGCTTGAGAGTGATTGCCCAAGAGCTACAAGAGATCGAACAGCAGGGTCTCACGCCAGCACGTGAGAACAAGTATCGTCTCGAGTATCGAGACCGTATCAAAAACGCCATCCGGGAAGGCGAGCCGGTACCACCGGAAATCATTGCGCAGCGGGTCGAGTTTCAGCGAGCACGAGATGGGCGCGCTCGCTACCAAAAAGGGCGGCATACCTCTTTTGCGAACGCCAGTATTGCCGTCGATTTGCGCTTGTTTGAGACCCGCGGCGTAAAAATCAAACTGCAAAATGGCAAGCCTATGCGCGCCGAGATTGCGGAAGAAATTGAGCGCGGTCTAGAAGAGATTGAGATGGCGATAGGTTCCTCGCTCCGGGACCTGCTCAAAGGCACGGATGTAACAATCTCGCACACGCTGGGAAAACACCCCTTCATGCGCGGCGATGCTGGTGGGCTGTTTTTTGGGGAGAAACTGTACTTTATCTCGAACACTTGCATAGGAACTGTGCCACCCATCCTCACTCACGACGTTGCTTGCTCTGGTAAATTGAACATCCAAAGCATAGGAAGCATGTCGCAGTTGTCCCAAAGGCTACCCCATGCTACAATGCCGCCCGTTCCCGCATGGCTCGACCCGCTCTTTGTCGCCTTGGCACGTGCCTCGTCCTTTTGTCCCTGCTCACTCTCGCACGTCCCACCCTCACGCACGCTGACCAACCGCCGCGTGTGTTTGCCTTTTATTACGCCTGGTTTGACGAAAATTCATGGTCGCATAACCTCGTCTCGGATATCCCCGCCGAGCCCTATGTGTCGCGTGATCCGGGCGTGATTGGACGACAGATTTACCAGGCGCAGGGTGCGGGGATTGATTCCTTCGTTGTCTCGTGGCTCGGTCCGGGCAATCCCACCGACGAGCGTTTCAAAATGATGCTCGATATTGCAGGTGGCAAAGGCTTTAGCGCAACGATTGATTTTGAAGCGAATCGCTATGGCTCGCGTGACGCGCTGATTGGCGCTCTGACCTATGTGCGCGATGCATTGGAACCGCACGGTGCCTTTGCTCGTCTGAACGGCAAACCAATTCTGTTTTTCTGGCGCGAGCAAGTGCGTAGCGTAGATGAATGGGCGGCGATTCGCCAAGCCGTGGACCCGAACCATGACCAAATCTGGATCGCTGAGGGCGTCAACATCGCCTACCAACGCATCTTTGACGGACATCACCTCTATTCGATTGCATGGTCGCCCGATGTGAGCCATACTTTGAGTGATTGGGCAACCCGGGTGCGGCGGGCGGGGGCGGACAAACTGTGGGTCGCGACAGTGATGCCGGGCTACGATGATACGCGCACGACCCGCTCGGACAAATTCGCGCGGGGACGCCAGGACGGCGGCTTTTATCGGGCGACTTGGAATGCGGCGCTCGCTACCAAGCCCGACCTGTTGATCATCGATTCGTGGAATGAGTGGGTGGAGGGTTCAATGATCGAACCCAGTGCGAAATACGGTAATTTGTATTTGGACATTACACGCGAATACGCTGCCCAGTTCAAAGGGCAACCACCGTTATCGGCGGACGAAAAGCAAGTGCTCGCCGCACCACCTACACCGCGTCCGACTCGCAGTGCGACCGCTGTCCCCACCCGCGCGCCGACCCGCGGACCGACGTTCACACCTAGCCCAACCCCAATCGAGTTCGCAGCGTATCGTACGACAGAGATCTTGCGGGTGCGTTCGGGACCCGGAACGCAGTATGAACTGATTGATAAAGTTCCATCGAACTTTGTGCTCGACGTTCTGGGGCGCAGTGAGGACAGTAAGTGGCTGGCGATTGCCTATCCCGATTTTGGCTCGCTGGGCTGGGTCAGCACCGAATTTGTCACGCCCCATGACGGACTCAACCAATTTCCCATCGAACTGGCTCCCACGTCCAATTCTGCCAAACCAGCGCCGACAGTGGCTCCCAGTTCCCGTGCGCCTGATGAACTGCCGACGTGGTATTGATAAAAAAGGGAGAGATTTGGTCTCTCCCCATCCCAATGACGATATTTAATCCTGAACCGTGGCGTGCAGTTGCCAGCGCACGACATCAAGTAACCCGCTCCAATGAGTGGGTCGAAGGGAGCATGATTGAGCCGAGCGCATCGTACGGCAATTTGTATCTCGACCTTACGCGCGAGTTCGTCGCACAGTACAAAAATTCACCCCCCCCTTCAGACGCCGAAAAAAACGCGTTTGCCGCGACGCCCACCGCGCGTCCGACAATTCCGCCTACGTTGACGCCTACGGCGCGCGTGACGAACGCGCCATCTCCGACGCGAACCTTTACGCCCACGCGCGGTCCTTCGCTCACGCCCACTGTCACGCCCATCGAGTTCGCCGCGTATCGCACCACCGAAATTTTGCGCGTGCGTTCGGGACCCGGCACAAATTTTGAATTGCTCGGCAAACTACCGCGCGGTTTTGTATTGGATGTTTTGGCGCGCAGCGAGGACTCGAAATGGCTCGCGATTGTGTATCCCGATTTTGGTTCGCTCGGCTGGATTAGCGCGGAATTTGTTACGCCGCAAGAGAGCTTGGAACAGTTCCCTGTCGAGCCCGCGCTGGCGCAAGACGGCGCCGCGCCGACGCCCGCGCCGTCTGACGACACGTTGCCCATTTGGTATTAACTCGCGGTTACGCTACAATCGCTGCCGATTGAGACAATTATGCGTGATTGAAACAATCGTCAGCGCTTGAAAAGTTTGCCCCGCCTTTTCTCCGCTTTGAGAACGTTCATTTTGGTCAATCCATTTTTGCGCCCCATTTTTTTCATCGGCGTTGCCGCGTGTATTTTTCTCAGCGCGTGTGCCTCCGGCGCGGTCCCGACCCCAACGCGTTTTCCCACGCGCGCTGCGCGTCTTGCCGCGCAGCCGAGCAAAATTGCGCGCCTCGCACCGACCGAAACACCCAAGCCGACGCGCACGCCGCGCTCGACGCGCACGCGCATTCCGACCATCGCCCATACGGCGACGCGCGCCAACACACCCGTTAGAAAAAATACCAAAACGCCTCCGCCGGAAAATGTGTCGGCGGCGAGTGAAACCAGCAATGTGCCCGCGACAACGGAAGCATTGGCGCCCCCAACGCAACTGCCCGCGCCAACGCAAACGGATGCTCCGGCACCCAATACCTCATTGGCATTGGACGCAGGTTGTGACGCGACAGGCGGTGGCGATTACGGGGTTCTCGGCGCGGGCGGTTGGGAAGGACGCACTCCCGAACGTCATCCCGATTTGAATCTGGCGGTGCGCGGCTATCGCATCGTCAACGCGTTTCGCGGCTTGGTGGATTACGATGGCGAGACGGACGGCAACGCGCCGCAGCTGTGGGGTTTGTTTGCCGACCGCCGCACGCCCGAAATCGCGCATACGTATCAAGTGTATGATTGGAATTGGGGTTCCGATTCGCGCGGTGACCCGATTGAGGATTTTGAAGTGACGATGGCGGGTTTCCGCACCGCGCCCGGCGAAAGTATTTTCACGCCCGATTTTGGATTGGAATTGGGCGAAGGATATGTGGCGCTCGTGTTGTATGCGGACGCGCATCGCATCACGCTCAAGTACACGGGGGAAGACAATGTGATTGACGGCTACACCTTGCATCTGGAAGGAATTTGTGTGTACGCGAATTTATTGAATTTGTACAATGCGCGGCAAGCTGCGGGACGCGGCGCGCTGCCCGCGCTGCGCCCCGGACAACCGATTGGGTACACACCCGGCGACGAATTGGGCGTGGCGATTCGCGACCGCGGCGCGTTTCTCGACCCGCGTTCGCGCAAAGACTGGTGGCAGGGACGCTGAAAAAATTTTTGCGATTCTTGACGACACATTAAGGCGGCATGAGAAAAATATTCCCGCGCTGCTATTGACATCAGCGGGCAAAAATCCTATACTCGGTTTGTATTTGTGCTCAAGACAATTGACCACAAATGCGTTGTGAGGTCAGACAAGGCGATGAGCAGCGAACGCTTGCCGGTGACGAGAAATTGGAAATCCAGACGCAGTACGCGTCTGGATTTTTTGTTTGTCGCCAAATGACACAGCTGAAAATTTTTGCAGGCGACTGCGCGCCGCGTACGGAGCGTTCGCTGTAACGCTCCCTATTCCCATCAACTCAAGGAGGATGCCCGATGGATTCCAGCATGATTGGTAAAATTGAAAAAGCGCGCCGCTATGCGACCGAAGCGCGCGGACGAATTGTCTTTGACCAATTTAACGCCACGATTAACGGCGACAATGATTCCCACACGGTTGTCTTTGACCATGGCGACTGGAAATGCGATTGCCACTATTTCGTAATGCACCAGTGGTGCAGTCACAGCAAAGCGATGGAGTATTTGTTGGAAGGAATGATGCGTGAGCAGCCGGAACCGATGATGCCCCACGCGGCATAAGGTTTCCCCGTTGACTTTTCTAAATTCCAAACCGCTTTCCTAAATGACCTTTGGGCAAAACGGTTTGGAATTTTTTTTATTCTGCTTTTGTTTTTATTTTTTGTATGTTACACTCCGACGCAGCTCGAAAACGGCGCAGTGTTGGGCGCGTCCCAACACGCGATGGAAACGTGTCCGCCCCGCGCGCGGTTCCGACCGTTTTGAGATTCAGCTTGTCACTATGCTCAGAAGCAAAACCGTTTGGCTCGGCATTGTCATTGCGCTCGCGTTGAGCGCGTTGTTTTTCTACGGGACCGATTTTCGCGCAATAGGCGAAGGGTTCCGAACCGCGAATTATTTTTTCCTCTTGCCCGCGCTCGCGCTGTATTTTGTCGGCGTGTTGATGCGCGCGGCGCGCTGGCATTTTTTACTGCGCTCCATCAAACCCATCGCGTACAGCCATCTTTTCCAAGTAACCGTCATCGGCTATATGGCGAATGATTTGCTCCCCTTTCGCATTGGCGAACTCGCGCGCGCATTGATTCTCGGCGAGACGGAGCAAATCAGCAGAGCGTCCACGCTCGTGACCATTGTGTTGGAGCGCGTGTTTGACGGCGTGACGATGTTGTTGTTTATCGGCGCGGCTTCGTTGTTTCTCGCGTTGAACGATTATTTGCGAACGTTGTTGTTTGTCGGTTCCGTTTTGTTTGCGGCGGTCGTGGTCGTGTTGGTAATGTTTGCGAGTTTTCGCGAACGCTTTGACCATTTGATTCATGCCGTCTTGCGGCGGCTGCCGGAACGCTGGGGCGCGCGCGGTTTGAAATTACTCGATTCTTTTTTTCACGGCTTGTCTGTGTTGCGCAATCCGCTCGACGCGCTGTTCGCCTTGACGTTTTCGATTTTGGCGTGGCTGTGTGAAGCGGGCATGTACGCAGTGTTGGCATTGGGCTTTGGCATCACGGTTTCATTTCCCGTTTTTCTTTTGGCGACGGCGGTGGCGAACCTCGTGACGATTATTCCGTCTACGCCCGGTTATATCGGCGTGTTCGACGCGCCCGTGCGTTATATTCTCGAATTGTTTGGCGTGAACGCGAGCATTGCCGCGAGTTATACCATTTTGCTGCACGCCGCGTTGATTGTGCCGGTGGTGCTGCTCGGACTCGTCTTTACGTGGCGGCTTGGTTTGTCGTTGGGGCAATTGCAGAAACGCGCGCAGGCATAAACTCTGGCGTTACGTCTTGTGCATTCCGTATTCCTGTCCTTGTCACCCATCTGTCATTTCTGCATTTCCATTCTGTAATTAAGGCGACTGCAAAGTCCCTTGACAAGGATATGTCATTTCGAACCCCTCATCCTTCGGGGTAAACTCTGTGAGAAATCTCATTTGTCACGAAAGGTTGAGATTTCTCGCATCCGCTCGAAATGACAATTGGCGCGACTTTGCAGTTGCCTTGATTCTGTAATCCACCGCTATTGTCACGCGCGCGCGCGTGTGTTAAAATTTCACAGGTCGCATCATGTCCAGCCCTTCAGACCAACAGCTCATTCAGTACATTGGACAAGGTCGTCGCGAAGCGCTCGCGCAATTGTTTGACCGCTACAGCGCGGACTTGTACGATTATTTGGCGCGCCTCGTCGGCGACCGCGACCAAGCGGCGCGCCTGCTCGACCAGGTGATGCTCCGCGTCCCCGGCGCGGCAGCCGGTTTTCAGCCGCGCGATTCCGTGCGCGGTTGGTTATACAGCATTGCGCGCGAAGCGGGTTTGGATTGGCTGCGGCAGCGCGGTTGGCTCGATGGACTGCCGCCAAGCGATGAACCGATTGCCCCCGGCTTGCAGGGTGACGTGTGGAAAGCCGCGCGCGCGATGCCCGGCTTTTTTCGCGCGGTGCTCATCACCGAAGAACTGCAACCTCTTTCGCCGACGGAAAAAGCGCGCGCCCTCGGCGTCAATCGCACCGACCTCGCGCGTCTGATTGAAGAAGCGCGCAAGTCCTTTAACCGCATCTATGACGCGCAAGCACGCGCGGAAGGGCGACCCACGTCGGACCGTATCAACACCGATGTCGTGTGGAACGCGCGGCGACGTTTGCCGGTCGAAGGCGGGTCGCTGTTTGGCTTTTTGCCGCTGATTGAATTTCCCGAATCGCTCAAACAGCAAATTCGACGTCACGTCATCGAGGCGATGTCACCTCCCCCCGCACGCCCGCTCGGTGGAATCGCCGCCGATTCGGGTGTGAGCGAACCGCCCGCTGTGCCGCCGCCGCCCGTTTACGTGCCGCCACCCGTTTCACAAACTGCCCTGCCGCCGGAGCGTCCGATTGAACGGCGCTTGCAAACCTTGCCGCCGGACGTGCCGCCGCGTTCGTCCAATCCGTTCAGTAACGCGACCGGATTGCCTTCGACCGCGCTTGCCGCGCTGCTCGGCGTCGCATTGGCATTGCTGATTTGCGGCGGCGTATTTTTGATTTTGCAAAATCGCGGCGGCTTGACGATTACTTCGACCCAACCGCAAAACGGCGCGACCTTACAGCAAACACCTGAAATCAATGTCTTTGCCACGTACAACACCTCGAGCCAAATTGATAACGCGCGCACCACATTGACGATTGATGGACGCGCCGTCAATCCATTGTTCATCAACAACACCGTCGCGTGGACGGGTCCACTCGCACCGGGCTCGCATATTGTCGCCGTTGTGATTGTAGACCGCGCCGACAATCGCGCAGAACAGTCGTGGACCTTTTTTGTCTTGCCGCCCGGCACGCCAACGGTGCCCGCCGGTTCTATGACGGTGACGCCGATTGCGCCACTCGAAACGGTCACGCCGATTGTACCCGTCACCGCGCAAGTGGCGACTGTTACGCCAATCATTATTCCGCAATCACCGACTGCCGCGTTTGCGACGCTGACGCCTCCGCCTCCGCCGCCTACCAATCCGCCTTTGACACAATGTTCGCTCGGCGGCGTTTCGGGCGTCGCGTTCAACGATTTGAACGGCAACGGAAATCGCGAGGGCGAACCCGGACTGGCTGGTGTGACGATTAATCTCAAGACGCAGCTCAATTCGATTTTCTCGGTGACAATTACAGACGCATTAGGTAATTATCGTTTCACCAACGTCCCGTTCGGAAATTATCGCGTCTCGGCAAATATTCCTCCCGGTTGGTATGCCACGACCGTTACAGATATTCCGGTCTTTATCGGCGGCTGCGCGATCATTCCCAATTTCAATTTTGGTTTCGCCCAAGTGCCGCCCATTACCTTTACGCCGACGGGAACCCAGACGCCGATTGTGGTGACAGCCACATTCACGCCGACGCCGACGCCAAGCCCGACTGGAATTATTCCGCCGGTGCAGGTGACCAATGTAACGGCATTTGTTTCGCCGACGTCCAGCACCACCTGTCCGCAGACGTTCAACTTTAACGGCGCGATTACGACGAATGGCGCGACAAACGTCACCTATCAGTGGACGCGCAATGATGGGTATGTGGGTCCGATTCAAGTGCTGTCGTTCTTTGGTGCAGGCACGCAGAATGTTGCGCCCGATTCGTACACCGTAGGCGGCGCGCCGCCGTTCAACGCGAGCGGATGGGCGCAGATTCAAGTGTTGTCGCCCAACAGCATCGCGTCACCGCAGGCAAGCTGGATGTTGAATTGTGTCGCGCC
Organism: Chloroflexota bacterium; assembly: GCA_029778615.1. Lineage (GTDB taxonomy): Bacteria > Chloroflexota > Anaerolineae > UBA4142 > SHND01 > SHND01. Next base: position 8,866 of record JAKOPZ010000183.1, read on the forward strand.
CGCGACGGATACGCCAACGCCAACGCCGACGCTTTCGTCAACACCGGTCACGCCGACAGAGACGCCCACCGCGACGAGCGAACCGTTTATGGTTACGGGCGCGAATGCGAATGTGACTCCGCCGAACAGTGTGACCTGTCCGCAAAACTTTACGTTTGATGGAAACATTACCGTGACGGGCACCGGAACTGTGACGTATCAATGGGAGGGCAGTGACAGTTTGGGCAATACAATTGTGGGTCCGGCTTCGACGCTCACCTTTGTCGTGTCAGGTACGCAAAACCTGTCGTCACCCTTCGTGCAAACGTATAACGGTCCCGGTCCGCTCAATGTTACGGGCGGCGCGCATATTCACGTTTTGACGCCCAATGATTTCAATTCGGGTGATGCAAACTTTGTACTGAATTGCCCATAGCGCATCGAATAAAAAAACCGCCGTTCGCGAAAATGCGAGCGGCGGTTTTTTTGTACCAAAAATATCGGCGCGCGAAATTATTTGCCTTCTTGTTCCCCCACCGGTTCGAGCTGTGATGTGCCCACGAAACCGATGCCGGTGCCCGTATCCAGAAAAATGTAAAGCGGTTTCTCAAAGCGCAACATATTCATCACCGCGTCAAAGCGACTGAGCGGATAATTGATGGCAGGCACTTTGACGCCTGTGGGTTGGATTTCACCGTTTGGAACAACGGGTCCCGCGTCGGGATAAAAACCGATACGCCCGTTAAACACGCCTGCGGCATAGACTTGCAAGACAGCTTGCAGTTGGGTCGCGCCGCTGTAATAAAACGCTTGGTAGGCATCAAAGCCGTTGGTATATTGCGCCATTGTGATTCTCCTTGGCTCTATTATAGTCCGCTCGATTTTTCTTTCAAGAGGGGCTGTCGCGCGCGCAACCCTCTTTCAAAATTGGTGCGGAAAGAGTAAAATCGCTGCGCGCGAATGGGTGTTACATCTTTACGGTTTGGATTGGCGTCCTTGAATTCTCTCGTTGATATTTGGAGGCACGCACCGTGATTTTCATCTATCTGGCTGCCGCGTGGGTGGTTGGAATTCTTGCCGCCGCGTTTCTAAAATTTTCCACCGACCTCTGGCTCTTTTTGCTGCTCTTGCCGCTCGCGTACCTCGCGCTTTTTTGGCGCAGTCTTCCCCTTCGCAAATGGCATTTCGTCCTCTTGGTTTTCATTCTCGGCGCACTGCGCCTCCAACTCGAATTGGCAAAAGATGTCAATCAAGACCTACAGCGATTTAATGAACAAGGACGCGCGTCGCTGATTGGTGTCGTCGTCGCCGACCCCGACATTCGGCAAACGCAAACGCTCGTGCGCGTACAAGCTTCCAAAATTCAAAAAGATGGTGTATGGCAGCCGAGCGCGGGGCTTGCGCTTGTAGCGGTGCCGCGCGATACGCCGGTCAAGTATGGCGATGAGGTACAAGTAGATGGCGCGCCGGAAACGCCGCCGGATGGCGCGGATTTTTCGTATCGTGATTATCTCGCGCGCGAGCATGTGTTTACGCTCATTCGAAACGCGCGGCTCTATGTCATTACTTCCGGCAAAGGCAATTCCTTTTTGACCGCGCTGTATGGGTTCAAGGACCAAGCGAAAAGCGCGATTCGCCAGCTCTTGCCCGAACCGAGCGCGGCATTGCTCACGGGCATTTTGCTCGGCGATGACCGCGGCATTCCGCGCGATTTACATGACGCGTTCGCCAATACCAACACCGCGCACATTATTGCCATTTCGGGATTCAATATCGCGGTGCTGATTGGCATTCTGACATTCCTTTTGCGCGGTCCCGCGCTGGCGCTGGAGCTGCGGACTGTGACCACATCGTACGGGAGTTTGCGCGCCCGTGCTGCCGCGTTCTTGAATCAATTCTTGGTCACGATTGTGATTCTCCTCGCGCTCGCGTTCTACACGCTGCTCGTCGGCGCGTCGCCGTCGGTGGTGCGCGCATGCATCATGGGTTCGCTCGTCGTCATTGCGCTCCAACTCGGACGCACAAGTTGGGCATTCAACGCGCTCGCGGTGGCGGCGTTTGTGATGTCGTTGATGAATCCGTATGTGCTTTGGGACGTTGGTTTTCAACTTTCCTTTCTTGCCACGCTCGGACTGTTGATTTATGCGCCGCGTTTGAAAAACATATTGAACCATTTTTTCAAAACGCGCGTCGGCGACGCACGCGCGCGGCAGTTGGTTGATTTTTTGAATGATGCCTTTATCGTCACCGCCGCCGCGTTCTTTGTCACCGCGCCGCTTATCATTGTGTACTTTCACCGCGTTTCCATCGTCGGCTTTCTCACCAATTTTCTCATCCTGCCGATTCAACCCGCGATTATGATGTTCGGCGGCGCGGCGACGCTGCTCCAATTGGCGGCGAATGCGGTGGAGAGTGTTCCGTTTTTGCCCATTGTGATTGGCGCGCTCGCCCAAGTGGTCGCGTGGGGCGCGTATGTTTGTTTGCAGTACACCATTCTTGTGGTGCAAGCGACGGCAGCCATTCCTTTTGGCTCATTTCCGGTGGAACGTGTGGACGCGCCGCTGGTGATTTTGTTTTATGTTGCGATTGCGATTGCGACGCGTTTGGGCATTCGCCGTACGACAGGACTTTTTCTTTCGCGCGTGTGGGTCGCCATCGCGCTGCTCGCGTTGGTGACGATGTTTGTGTACACAACGGCAGCGGCGACGCCGGATTCGCGCACGCGCGTTTCATTCATCGCCGCGTCGGCGGGCGACGCCACATTCATTCGCACCGCGCAGGATGAACGGATTCTGATAAATGGTACGGGCGAACCCGGGGTGCTGTTGAGTTTTTTGGGCACACAATTGCCGCCATGGGACCGTCGGCTTGACCTTGTGGTCGCCACGCATCTCGACGATGAAAATCTTGCCGCGCTGAACGCGGTGTTGGAACGCTACAACGTGGCGCGCATTTTGGAACCGGCGACGCCCGCGCATCCGGGGGTGAGCTATGCCAAATGGCGCGCGCACATCGCACAAAATCAAATTCCCACTGTCGTCGCACAACGCGGCGCCGGTGCACGCGCAGGGGATTCGATGCTCCAAGTTGTGTATCCCGATTTGGATACCGATTCGTTGTACGTCGTCTTGCGTTTCGAGACGAACGGGCAGACATTTTTGCTCGCGCCCGCGCTGCGCAAAACAGAGCGCGAAAAAATCCAAGCCGACGCGCTGTTTGACGCGGACGTGGCCGTTTTCCCAAACGAAATCGAAAAGGGATGGGTCGAACGCGTAACGCCCACGACAGTGATTTTGTTCGCGGGCACCAGTCCGCGCGCGCAGCCGACTGCCGACACACTCAAACTATTACAAGGCGTGAACCTTTTGCGAACAAATGAACGCGGGAACGTGGAATTTGTTTTGGATGGAGAGACGGTCCAAGTGCAAACGCAAAAATAAATGGGACAAATTTGAAATTTGTCCTACGTTTGCAAACGAATTTTTCGGCATTGTGCGTAACATCAGTTAATCACTCATGTTACGCAGAATTGTCATTTCGAGCGGTCTGGCGAGAAATCTCGGTGGAAAAAACTGAGATTTCTCACAGAGTTTACCCCGAAGGATTGAGGGGTTCGAAATGACATGCGTAAGGTGAATTAATCATTTTTCTTGAACCGTGAAATTTCGCCACGCTGTCCACGCGCTGCAATAATTTTCTCCTCCAATGTTCGCACACGCTTGCACGCGCCATGAATACTTGACGCCGCGTTCCAAAGCAGGAGTGCGGAATGCGGAAACGGTGGTTGTTGTTTTGACAATGGTTTGTTTGTTGGCGTCCTTGCGAATTTCCAGCGCATAATCGGTTGTGCCCGACGCATCGCTCCAATCGAGTTTGACCTTTTGTTTGGGCACGGTTTGTGCGTTAGGGGGAGTCAGCAATGTTACGCGCGGGGGTGACGGGTCATGCCAAATTCCAAAATTGCCTGCCGATTTGTCTCCGGTTGTTTGGAACGAACCCGCCGCGACAACATCGTTGCCGCTGTGCGCGAGAGCATAGACGCCGTTTGTCCCCGCGCCCAGCGCGCTCCACCGACTGCCATCCCATTTTGCAACTCCGTGCGCGGTCACTTGCCCTGCTTGTTCAAAATTGCCTCCCGCAAAGAGTGTCCCGTCGCGCAGGGCAAGCGCTTGAGCATAAAAATCTACGCCTTTGCCCAAGCCGCTCCAACGTTTACCGTTCCAACGCGCGAGATACTTGAGGTCGCGCGTGCCCGCTTTTTTGAATCCGCCGCCGACGTAAATTTTCTTGCCGTCCGTCACAAGCGTCGAAACAAAATCGCTCACGCCTTGACCCAGTGCGAACCATTGGTGTCCATCGTAACGCGCAATATTTTTTGTGAAAACATTTCCCGCGCGGTCGAACATGCCGCCCGCGTAAAGGTTTCCTTTGCTCACGGCGAGGGCGCGAACCATTCCGTTTGTGCCGCGTCCAAACGCCGACCACGCCGCGCCATCCCATTTGGCGATGTTGTTGGCGCGTGTGCCGCCCGCCGCGCGGAAATTTCCACCGACGATGAGTTGGTTGCCGTCAAACGCGAGGGCGTACACAGGACCACTCATGCCGCCGCCAATGTCGGACCATTGACTGCCATTCCAACGCGCGAGGTAATTCACCTCCAGATTGCCCGCGTGCGTAAAAGAGCCGCCGACATACAATTCGCCATTGTGCATCGCGAGCGCACTCACGCCGCCGTCCAAACCATCGCCCAGCGCGTTCCAGCTTGCGCCGTCCCAACGCGCAATGTTGTTGACCTTGAGATTGCCTGCGTATGTAAAAAAGCCGCCGACGTAGATTGAATTTCCATCTGTCGCAAGTGCATTCGCTCCGCCGTCGAGCCCTTGCGCGTTGGCGTTGAAAAGCGCATACCAGTTTTGGTCATCCCACGCGTGAATCCCATTTCCGCCGACATAGACAAAATTTCCTGTGCCAAGCGTCCACATGGCATTGTACGTTAGAGATGGACCAATTTTCCAATCACCATTTTCGAGCCACGCCACAATGGCAAAGTCCGCATACGATGAACGCACCAACGCGTGCAATTTTCCATTCCACTCGACGAGCGATTGGATCCAAGCAAATTCAGTTGGTATAGGCATTTGAGGGCACAAATCATTGCTGACCGACCAGTTGGTCCCATCCCATTCTGCCAAACACCCGCTTATGAATTCTCCGCCCGCGTAAAGAATTCCGTCATGGAACGCGAGCGTCAGCACGCGGTTCCCGCTCAAGCCACCACCCATTGAATGCCACGTTGTACCATCCCAACGCGCGACGTTCGTCGCCGCAACATTACCTGCGCCCGAAAATTCGCCGCCGACATAGAGGTCGTTGTTTTGAATGGCAAGGGTGTTAACCGAAACCCCATTGATACCGCTTGCCAGCGCGTGCCACTGCGAACCGTCCCAGCGCGCAATGTTGTTCGCGTTGACATTGCCTGCCTTGTCAAAAACTCCGCCGACATACACATCGCCGCCATTCAGCGCGATTGCATAAACAACACCATTCACGCCGCCGCCCACATCTGACCATTGCGCGCCATTCCACATCGCAAGCCCGTTCACAGGCACGCCGCTCGCCGACGCGAAATTTCCGCCGACAAAAAGATTGCTACCTTGCACTGCCAGCGCGAAAACTTGAAGCGTACAAGGAGGCAAATGACAACCGCTCAAGCCCGTGCCGAGCGCGTGCGTTTGTGTACCATCCCACAACGCGATATTGTTGACGACGAATCCATCCGCATACGTGAAATTGCCACCAACATAGACCTCATCGCCGTTCGTGACAATTGCGGTGACTGTGCCAGCTACATTCGGAACGCCAAATTGGTCATCCCAAAATTCATCGCCGGGTGCACTCGCAAAATGTGCGGTTGAATGATTGGATGCTGTGTTGTGCGCTGACGCGTGCATGGTCGGCGCGCCGAGTAATGCAGCTGCAAACAACAACGCGACGATGCTTGAGAATTTCAGAAACGTTCTCATAATCGCAAGCCCCCTGTCTAGAATCCTCCGTAGACAAAATCCGCAGACGCAAAAACCCTCTGGCATTTTCGCGTGTCAAGGTATCAAGTGCAATGCAAGAATGATTCAAATTTGGTTACTAACGACGCGGAATTTTGAACTAATTTCCTGTGCGCTTTCTTGTTCTCTCTGACCGCTTGCATTACAATACGCGCAATGTCACACGCACAAACAAATTCATACCCGAAAACGATTCCCGAAGACGAACATTGGTGGTTCGCCACGCGCACGTGGGCGATTGAAAAATTTCTCGACGCGCTCCCGCAAAAACAAAATCTCGATGTTCTCGATGTCGGCTGCGGCGCGGGCAACATGATTCATCATCTCGCGCAACACGGACGCGTGCGCGGCATCGAAGTGGACCCCCGTCCGGTGAAAATCGCGCAGGAACGCGGTTACGATGTGCGGCTCGGCGATGCGACGCAAGAAATTCCCTTTCCCGACGCGTCGTTCGATTTGGTCACCGCGCTCGATGTCATTGAACATGTGGACGCGGACGAAAACATTTTGCGCCAAGCATTTCGCGTCTTGCGCTCGAACGGACACGTATTGATTACGACGCCCGCGTTCCAATGGCTCTGGAGTCACAACGACGAACTGAACGCGCACAAACGCCGCTACACCGCGCACGAACTGCGCGCGAAAATGGAGCGCGCGGGGTTTCAAATCACGCGGCTCTCGTACAATTTCTTTTTGGTCTTTCCGCTCGCGGCGGGAATGATTGCGTTAAAAAATCTGACGGGGAAAAACGCGGAATTGAAATCGCATCATTTCGACGACGACGCGTATCAAGTGGATATGGAACCTGTCGCACCCGCGCTCAATTCCATTTTGCGCGGGGTAGGGCAGGTGGAAACTGGAATGTTGAGTGCGATGAATTTGCCGTTGGGGACTTCGCTGATTGCTTTGGGGAAAAAGAAATAGAAAAAAATCCAAAATTCATAGAATTTTGGATTTTTTATTTCATGGGTATCCACACGCGCATTTTGTCCGCGCGGCGATTGTTCCACGCATAATACGGAATCGCCCGAATCGTCGCGCGCGGCAAATCCTTTTTCTCGTTTCTCGTTTCTCGATATAATTTTCCGTCCCATTCGCGCGCATCGAAAACTGTGCCTTCCGCCTCAAGTATCATCACGCCGCCACAAACAGTTGCGTCCCACACCGCGCGCAATTCAGCATCCGCGTTCACGCGCAAATCATTTACGTCCGCGCTTTGGTCAACTTGCTCGATACAATACACCAACGGACCGCGTTCGATGGCAACACAGCCGCGCGTCGCGTCCACGTACGGATGCGATTGAATAAAACGCGGCGTCATGTCCAATTCGAGTTCGACCACATCGCCCGCGCGCCAAGTGCGTTTGATGTTCGCGTGCCCATCGCGCGTTTCTAATTCCACCACCGTTCCATTCACGCGTAACGCGTTGTGTGTACTCCAACGCGGAATTCGCAGCGACAACTCACATTCCATATCGCTTTCACAAATCACACGCACATTTCCATCCGAAGGATACCCGGTCTCCAGTCTCCAGTCTCCAGTCTCTGTTTTCAAAACCACATTCATGTACTGATGAATCTGCACCCCCGCCTCATTCGTCGTCGCGCAAAAATTTCCGATGAGCGCAAGCGTTCGCATCACGTTCGGCGGACAGCACGCGCACGCGAACCATTCTTCACGTTTGACATTGCCGTCACTGCGTAACGGATTTTCGTAAAAGAAATGTTCGCCATCCAACGCGATGCCGCTCAAGAAACCGTTATACATCACGCGTTCAAACAAATCCGCGTAACGCACCTCGTTCGTCGCGAGCAGCATTCGCCAATTCCACATCATGGACGCAATCGCTGCGCACGTTTCGCAGTACGCTTCTTTGGTCGGCAGTTCGTACGCGTCGCCAAACATTTCACCATACTCGCGCGCGCCTACGCCGCCGGTGAGATACATTTTCCCGCGCGTCATATCGTCCCACTGTCGCGTCAGCGCGTCGAGCAGCGCGCGTTCGCCCGTTTCCAAATACAAATCCGCGATGCCCGCGCACAAATACAATTGCCGCACCGCGTGTCCCGCGACCGTTTGCGCGTCGCGCACGGGAACGTGGTCTTGCATGTACAACGCGCCGATGTGACGCAAACCTTGAAACGTGTTGCGACCGCGCTGGTCAATAAAATACTGCGCGAGTTTGAGATAACGCGCGTCGTTCGTTTCGCGATACAGTTCCACGAGCGCGAGTTCGATTTCGGGATGTCCGCACAGCCCCGCGCGTTTTCCTTCACCGAACGTTTCGTCAATGCAGTCCGCGAATTTTTTTACAATGTCAAACAAATCCGTGTCGCCCGTCGCGCGTTTACGCGCAATGCCTGCCTCGATGAGATGTCCCGCGCAATACAATTCATGCGCCCATTCCAAATCCGTCCACTGTTGATTCGGTTTCACAAACGTGAAATAGGAATTGAGATAACCGTCGGGGAATTGGGCAGAATAAAGATTGGAGATTAGAGACTGGAGACTGGAAACTAGAGATGGATCCAGTCTCCAGTCTCCAGTCTCCAGTTTATTGTAATCATGTTGCGCGAGCGACGCGGCTTCGAGCCATTTGTAAAGGTCGGAGTCTTGAAACACATAACCGCGAAATTCATTTGCATCATGCGCGATGCCCGCGCGGTGTTCTGCCGCGAGTCGCATGTTGTTGAGCGTTCCCGATTTTTCCAACATGCGATAGCCGTGTGGAATTGCCTTTTCAAAATTGACGCGCTGCCACTGTTTCCAAAAGCCGTCGGTGATATGAATGGCGTCGAGCGGCAATGGTTTCAGACGCGCGTGCGCAAGAGGAGTGGAAGAAACGTTCATTGAAATTTGTACGGAATCATTTTTTGATTCGCGCGTTGGGTGAACCACCGCATTACGCCCGCGCACGTGAGTAACACCAACGGCACAAGCACAACCGCGCGCGTGCCCGGCGAGAGAAATAAATAGAACGCAAAAGGAATGGAAACGATTGCGCTCGCGACGAGGACGCGCCAATTTCTCTGAAGCAAGCCGAATGCAGCGGTGATGATTGTAAGCAGCAGCGAACCCCAAAACAGTGCCGCCGCAATCCACCATGCGAAAAAGCGAACGCTCCCCACGAGGGTTGTGAACAAGCAGAAAAAGAGGACGGGAAAGAGGAGCGCCGTGGCATAACGATATGCCCACGCCGCGCGATAACGCCACGCCACGAATACGAGTGTGATGATGGCAATGACACCAAAACAAAAGCCGAGCGTCGCCAGCGTTTGAATTTGACCGAGCAGCCAATCAATCATTTTGTATCTCGGAAGGGGCAGTCGGACGTACCCGCAGCACTTGTTCGTCGCGCACGGTGACGAGTCCGGGATGCGCGCCCGCGCCGCGTACGCGATGCACATTTTTGCGCGGCGTGTAAATGACATCCACCGCGCCGTGTGTGCGCGCTTGGGAAAAGTATGCGGCGAGCGACGCGGCATATTCGAGCGTCGTGTGTGGAACGTTCGCGCCATTCGACAAAACAATAACGTGCGAACCCGCGTGTCCGCGCGCGTGGAGCCAAATGTCCTCTGCTTTGGCGCGTTCAAAGGTGAGCCAATCGTTTTGGCGCGCATTGCGTCCGACGAGAATTTGAAAATCATCAGGCGAAATAAATTGACGCGGTTCCGAGCGTTGTGGTTGTCCGCGTGAAGCAGGCGTCGCGTCGCGCAAAACATTCGCCTCGCGCGCTTGTTCGACGACGGAATCAATTTCCGCGCGCGATTCTGCCGCGTCCAAATCGTTCAACAATTGTTGAATGAACGCAATGTCATTTTCGACGACGGCGATGCGTTCGGGAACGGCGGTTTGGGCGTCGCGCGCGCGTTTGTATTTTGCAAAATACGCGTTCGCGTTTTCCACCGCGTTCAGTTTCGGGTCCAGCGCAATGTCGAGCGTCAATTCATCCGTCACGGGCGCGCGCAGTTTCGTTTGCCCATTTGTGATTTGATATTGATAGCCGAGAATCATTTCCCCTTGTAGTTTCAATTTCTCAATGTCGTCATTGGAAACCAATTCGCGCTGCATGTTCGCGCGCATCCGTTCCGCTTTTTCCAGCGCGGTATTGATTTGCGCGCGCAGTGGAACTTTGACGGCTTCGTACGATTCTTCCGCGCCAAAAAATGTTTCGAGCGCCGCGCTCATGGAAGGAATTTTTTCATAGCGCGGAAATTGTGTGAGCGCGAACGCGGCGACGGCGATGGGCTGTTCATTTTCAAACGCGAGCGACGGTTCGGCGGCGGAATTCCAGACGCGCGTTAATTGTTCAAACAACGGCGTTACATAAGCAGAATTGTACATACCATCGGACGCGCCGCCGGCGCGAAACGCGAGTTCGTTTGCCAACAGCGGACTCGTCCCCGCCACACTCGCGACCAATTTTTGCGCGAGCGTTTCGCCGTTCGCTTTTTCGAGAAGCGTTTGCAATTGTGGCGCCGTCAGCGTCAACGGGTCGGCTTTGCCTTGTGGGGGCGGGGGAACATATTTCGCGCGCGGCACAATTTCACGCGCGCGATGGACCGCAGAGGTGACGCGTTTGAGCGCGTCGAGAATGACGCCGCCTGCGTCGAGCAAAATCATGTTGGCGCGATTCCCGATGAGTTCAATGACCAGCGTCGAAATACCTTGTTCGCGTTGGTCGAATTCAATTCGCAAAATGCGTTCGCGCGCGACGACCTGGACGCGATTGATGAACGCGCCGTCCACATATTTTTTCAGCAGCAGTGCGAAAGGCGTGAGGGGCACAGACGCGCTGCGTAATTTTTCGGTGGCGAGCAAGAGGCGCGGGCGCTGCGGTTCGGCGGACGCGAGGACATAATGGCGTTTGTGATTCGCATACACTTCCAAACCCAACACAAGTGGCGCAACAAAATAAATCTGCTGCACGCGTCCGCCTTGAATCGTTCCTTGCAATTCCGCGCACAATGCGCGCACGGTGAGCGCATCAATCATCGAAGGGCATTATAGCAGATGGCGTTACTCTCTCACCAAATGCATCGCGTTCGGTTTCAACGACACGCGCCAGTGCTTTTCGCGCGCGAGGTTCAAACGCTCATACACGTACACGGGCGTATCAATGTACAAATCGAAATCGCGCGTCGGCTGCAACCGCGCCCCGTTTGCGCGAAAGCGGAGCATCACCGTGTCGCCGTCGCTTTCTTCTGCTACCACATCACCTTCGAGCGTGTTTACGCGTTCCACACTTGGACTATCGGGACGAATCAACATTACACGTTCCGGCCGCATACACAAAACCACGCGCGCATGGGGCGCAAACATTCGCGTATCGGCTTGCAGATTTATTTCGCCGACGCGCAAGGTGTTTGCATCTATAACGCTGGCGGGCAAGATATTTTTCACGCCGACAGTTTGCGCGACCCGCGCGTTCACGGGAGTGCGTAAAATTTCGTGTGGCGTGGCAAACTGAAGCACGCGACCATTTTCCACAATCGCCATTTCATCCGCGAGCAAGACCGCCTCACCCAAGTCGTGCGTCACAAACAACATGCTCCTTCGCAGCGCGCGTTGTAACGTTTTCAATTCGCCGCGCAGCTCGACGCGTGTTGGCAAATCCAACGCCGAAAACGGTTCGTCCAATAACAACAGCGCGGGTTCAATCGCCAACGCGCGCGCCAGCGCGACGCGCTGCTGCTGTCCGCCCGAAAGTTCGTGCGGTTTGCGCGCGCCGAATGCTTCGAGATTCACGAGCGTTAATAATTCGCGCACGCGTTTTTCTTGTGTCGCGCGCGGGGCGCGGATGCCGTATGCGATGTTTTGCGCGGCGGTGAGATGCGGAAACAGCGCGAGGTCTTGGCGCACCATGCCGATTCGGCGCGCTTGCGGCGCGAGATTCACATGACGCGCTGCGTCATACAACACGCGTTCATTCAACGCAATGCGTCCCGCGTCGGGCGCGATGAATCCCGCAATCGCCGCGAGCGTCAAGGATTTCCCCGCGCCGCTCGCGCCAAAGAGAACGATGATTTTTTCTTGCGGCGCGTCGAGTGAAATGTCGAGAGAGAACGCGGGGAATTGTTTCTGGATGTGGAGCGAGAGCATGGTGGGGATTGGAGACTGGGGACTGGAGATTGGAGATTTCTCACTCGGTTCGGAATGACAAGTCTCCAGTCTCCAGTCATTATTCATCTCAATACAATTCCTTTCGGACTCGCCGCGCGGACGGCGAATAAAATTCCGAACGAAATGACGACGAGAATGAGTGCAAGCGCGAGCGCGCTGTCGAGATTCGATTCGAGACCTGTATAAATCGCGAGCGGCATCGTTTGTGTGCGCCCCGGAAAATTTCCCGCGAACAGTATCGTTGCGCCAAATTCGCCGAGCGCACGTGCCCACGTCATCAAAAGCCCGCTTACCAGCGAAGGCGCGGCGAGCGCGAACGTGATGCGAAAAAATGTTTCGAGGTTCGACACGCCGAGCAGCGCGGACATTTGTTCCAGCTTGCGGTCTACCGCGCCGAATCCCGCTTTTGCCGAACGCACATAAAACGGCGCGGCGACGAACGTTTGCGCGAGCACCACGGCAGCGGTCGTGAATGGTAATTCGATTCCAAAAAACGAAAGCGTGGGACCGAGCAAACCGCGTCGTCCAAACGTCATCAACAACGCGATACCGGCGACGGCGGGCGGCAGCACCATCGGCAAATCAATCAACGTATCAACGATTTGTTTGCCAAAAAAATTTTCGCGCGCGAGCAAATACGCGACGGGCGTGCCGATGCCAAACGCGAGAAACGTGGAAAATGTTGCGGTGACGAGACTCAATTGCAGCGCGGCAAGAGTGTTTGCGCTGAACCACGCATCGGCGCCGAGCGGCAGCGCCCGCAGGACGAGCGCGAGGAGGGGTAGAGTCAAGAAAAAGAGAAATAATCCTGTGAGGACGAAAAAGGAAATGCGATTCATCGGCGGACAGGGCTAGGGCAGGGGCGATTCGCCCGGGAGCACAAAGCCGTACTTGCGCATGATGGGTCTGCCGACGGGACCATTGATAAAGGCGGCAAAGGCGCGCGCTTCGGCTTCATGGGCGCTGCCTTTGACAACGCCGAGGGCTTGCTGAATCGGTTTGTGCATTTCAGCGGGAATGAGTACCCACCGTCCGTCGTTTTGCAAACTGAGCGAGAGCGGCGCAATCGCCACATCCACATCGCCGCGCTGTGCGTACTGAAGCGTGGCGAGCGCATTGTCGCCGAGGACAAGTTTTGGCTGCAGCGCATCCCAGACCCCCGCGCTTTGCATCGCTTCGCGCGCCGCGATGCCATACGGCGCGTGGTCGGGATTGGCAATCGCCACGTGTTTGATGCCGGGTTGCAAGAGGTCGCGCAGCGTTTCAATTTTCATGGGGCTGTCTTGACGCGTCCAAAGGGTGATGCGCCCGACCGCGTACAACTGCTTGGTGTCGGCAAGCAAACGGTCGCGCGCAATCAATTCGTCCACGAACGAAACGTTCGCGGCTGCAAACACATCAATCGGCGCGCCTTGTTCGATTTGCTGCGCGAGCAGACCCGTCGAACCAAAGTTGAAAACGACGCGCGTGCCTGTTGCTTGATCAAACAATTTGCCCAACTCTTGAAAAGCAAACGTCAAATCGGCGGCGGCGGAAACGGTGAGGACCTTGGTCGGTGTCGGCGGCGCGGCAGTTGGTGGAACGAGAGGGGCGATGGGCGCGGCACAGGCAAACAAACAAACAGCCATTCCGCACATGCTGACCAAGCACAGAAATCGGACTCTCATACGTGTTCTCCGCTCATTTCTTTTTCGAGGCTGCGCGTGGGAGCGGTTTTGCGCGTGCGGTGGATGTGTTTGTAATTTGATACGCGCGGAGCCATTGCAAAATGGCTTGAAGCTGCGCGCGGCGAAAATCGCTGACGCTCGCGGCGAATTCGGACGACGCGTTAGAGGTTTGCAGCGCGGCATATTCTTGTTGCGTCGCGGCGATTTGGTGCGTGAGAAACGCGCGCAGGGCAGGGCGACCGGCAGCGCGCGCAAAGTAGAGCCGCGCAAAGAAATCCACGCGAAATTCGCGCAAGCCGCGCGCCGATTGTTTCATCCAGGCGTCGAACGCGCGTTGACCTTGCGGGGTGAGTTTCAATAGCTTGCGCGCGGGGCGACCTGTCTGCGCTGTGGTGATGGTTTTAATCCAACCGCGCGTTTCGTACTCTTTCAACAGCGCATACATCTGACTCATGCCGAGACGCCAGACCGCGCCGAGATCCGCGACGACTTGTTTGTGCAAATCGTACCCGTGTAACGGACCATCCTGCAAAAAGCCGAGCAGTGCGGGTTCCGGCGAAATGTTCGATTTCATGGATTCTGAAAAATCGAAAGGCGGTGTAAACAGGGTGGGGCGATTATATTCAATTATTGAATATTCAACAAGTGAGTAATCAAGGCAACTGCAAAGTCGCGCCAATTGTTATTTCGAGCGGATGCGAGAAATCTCAACCTTTCGTGACAAACGAGATTTCTCACAGAGTTTACCCCGAAGGATTGAGGGGTTTGAAATGACATATCCTTGTCAAGGGACTTTGCAGTCGCCTTAGTGAGTAATTGGGCGCGCAAGAAAATTGCGGCGCCCCGCGCGCCGCAATTTTCTTTTGAATTATTCCACCGTCACATTCACCGACCAGGTATTCTGCGGCGTGGGCGTCGTGTCCTTTTCCCACGGACGCAAGTACACGAGTGTCAATGTGGTCTTGCCTTTGCCGACCGCGTTAAAGGTGAATGTTTCGGTGCCGCCCGCGCCGGGCATGGGCGTTTGATTACCGAGGTCAAACTGGGCTTCGCCGACCTGCTGAAGCACTTGCGTATCGTACGCGGTCACTTGCCACGAATATCCCGTACTGGGATTGCTCACCAGTTTCACGGTCAAGGTATCGCCCACGTGTACGCTCACGTCGGAATTGTTATCGCTGTTGATAAGCGTTTTGTCCACCGTGCTCTCGGCAGGTTGATTTGGGCTGCTCGCGCCGACGAACACATTCGGCGGCGTGGTCGGTTGATAGCGCGCGACCTTGCTCAAATCGGCGCCGCGCACGACGCCGTTGGCTTTGTACGTGAGACCCCACGAATCAATTGCCGAGCCGTCGGGGAAAACGCACATGCCGACAACTTGAAAGTTCGTGCTGCTGTCCGCTTCTTGAGTCACCCAGCCGCCGCCCGCCGCGTTATTTTGTCCACCCCAAATGTCGGTGCCGCCGAGTTTGCTGCAATAGAGCGTCGCGGGATTTGCGCCGGTGAATGGCGGCAGCGCGACGGGTTCGAGATACGCGAGCATGGCGAGTGTGGGTTCTTGCGCGTACAGCGTATCGAGGGCGATAGAGATTTGCGATTGAAAGCCCGTTTCGTCGGCGGGCGCGTGAAAAGTGCAAAAGTCGCGCGAGCCCGCGAGCGTCAGCCATTGGCTTGGCGGCGCGTTTGTATTGTACGTGGGATAGCGCGTGGTTACGGTACCTTTGTTGTCCGTACAATATTTCGCGGCGGCGGCATTGTCCATTTGCATCATCGCATCCGGGGTTGCCGTTGCTTGCGCGTTCGGCTGTGCTTGAACGCTGCGCGTGGCGAACAGAATCATCGCGAACAGAGCGATGCCGAACACGAGCAGCGTAAAGATTTGAAATTTGCGGTCCATGATTTTCTCCTTGCCGCTATTCAAGCATACTTTTGAAAAAAATCAATATGGTCGCGAATTGCAAAACTGGGCGCGTTTCGTTGCGCGAATTTCAAATTTGCGGCACTTGGCAAAGTTATTGATTCACCTTACGCATGTCATTTCGAACCCCTCAATCCTTCAGGGTAAACCCTGTGAGAAATCTCAGTTTTTTCCACCGAGATTTCTCGCAAGACCGCTCGAAATGACAATTCTGCGTAACATGAGTTATTGATTCACCTTACGCATGTCATTTCGAACCCCTCAATCCTTCAGGGTAAACTCTGTGAGAAATCTCAGTTTTTTCCACCGAGATTTCTCGCAAGACCGCTCGAAATGACAATTCTGCGTAAC
>JAKOPZ010000184.1 GCA_029778615.1 Chloroflexota bacterium
GTGTTGAAACTGCCATTGCTCATCACCTATTTTGGTGTCGTCGCCGTCGCCATCATCATGATTGGCACATTCTTTAACTGGGTGCTGTAAAGCGCTATTCATCCCGAACCCGCTGCCATTGCATACAAATTTTCATTTTCACGAAAGGAAACCAAACACAATGCTTACCATCAAAATTTTAGGTTCCGGCTGCGCGAATTGCAAAAAACTCGAAGCCGTCACGCGTCAAGTTGTAACGAACCTACAGCTCGATGCCGAAATTATCAAAGTCACCGAATATCCCGACATCATGGCATACAACATCATGTCCACGCCGGGGCTGGTCATTAACGAACGACTGGTTTCGGCAGGACGCATTCCGAATCCATCTGAAATTGCGGCGTTTCTAAACAACGCACAGTCCGCAAATTAACAGCGAGCCATGCAAGAGATTTCTCTGCTATCAAAGCGTAGGACCAATTTGCAATTTGTCCTACGGTCTTTTCTCTGCGCACTGTGAAACGTCAAGCGCTTTTTCTCTGCACAGGCAATTCGTGCCGCTCCCAAATGGCGGAAGCCATCGTCAACGCGCAAATGGGTGATGCCTGGCAAGCGTACAGCGCGGGGACGCAGCCCGCGGGCTATGTGCATCCAAACGCTCTCCGCGCGCTCGCCGAAATCGGCATCGAACATCACGGTCGCTCCAAATCCGCCGATGAGTTTCGCAATGCGCCGTTCGACCTTGTCGTGACGGTGTGCGATGACGCGGCAGAGAATTGCCCCGTCTGGCTCGGACAGGGTAAACGCGTGCACCTCAGTTTTCCTGATCCCGCCAAAGCGACGGGCGCCGAGGAAGAGGTCATGCAAGTCTTTCGCCGTGTGCGGGACGACATCGCGCAAAAGATTCCTGCGCTGTTCCAAGAGTGGGCAACACAAAATCAGGAGTAATGCTCGAGCATGGAAACTTTATTGATTTTGGGCGGGATTGCGCTCGCACTCGTCGCGCTCAACTTTGCATTACAACGTGCAGCCCGCCCCGACAAAGGCAATGATGCCATCGCCGGCTGCTGTGGGATGGCATTGCCAAACGAAATCACGCAGTCTCAATCGGTGGAGGAATGATGAACACAAACAAGTTGCTTACCAGATTGGAAGATTTTCGCCTGCTGCCATTTTTCGTTGTTTTCAGCATGGCAGTCGGCATTGCCATCGGCAAAGGGCTGAACATTTCTGACTTTGCCCTGACGCCGCCAATTGATGCGCTCAAGGCAATCGTTGGAGGAACTTTTGTCTTGAGCGTGCCGAACGCGATTTCACTCGGCGTGCCGATTGGTTTGTTCATGATGATGTATCCCGCGATGACGAACGTGCGGCTTGACGAAATCGGTCAAGCGTTTCGCTCGCCGCGGCAGTTAGCCACCGTCCTCGTTTTCAACTTTCTGATTGCGCCGTTCTTGATGCTGCTGCTGGCGAATATTTTCGTGCCCGACCCCGAATTGCACACGGGCTTGGTGCTGTACGGACTCGCGCCGTGCATCGCGATGGTCATCATTTTCACGTATCTTGCCAAAGGCAACACGCCGATGGCGCTCGTGTTTGTCGCGCTCAACTCGGTGATCCAGATGCTGCTCATCCCCGTCTATGCGCGATTGCTCATCGGCAATGTCGAGTTCGACGTGTGGGTGGTTGCGGAAAGCGTCGTGCTTTACCTGGGACTACCGCTGGTGGCGGGAGTGCTGACCCGTCAACTCGTGACGCGCCGCGGCGGCGAAGCGGCAATGGATCGGCTCAAGCCAACTCTGAACGCGCTTTCCATCCTCGGGTTGCTGTTCACCCTTATCGTGATGTTCTCGCTCAAGGGTGACTTGATTCTGGCGCGTCCTGCCATAGTTATCGAAATGGCAATCCCGATGACGCTGTTCTTTATCATCATGTTCTTTGTGGTCCTCGTCACGGGGGCGCGGTTAGGATTCAACTACCGCGACGCGGTCGCGGTTGCCTTTAACTCGACAGGGCGCGATTTTGAAATTGCGATTGCGATTGCCATCACGGCGTTCTCGCCGACGGTCGCGCTCGCGACGGTAGTTGGTCCGCTCATCGAAGTACCTGTGATGCTGACGCTGGTCTGGGCTGCCATGCGTTTGGAGAAACGCTTGTTTGGCACCGAAACGGCGAAAGCATCCGCTGCCCCCGCTTTGGTCAAAGCGGGTTGAGAATTTGACCAAGTTTACGCGCGTTCTCTTTCCAACGGACTTTTCGGTCTATGCCAATACCGTCTCCGAAAGCAGCGGTTCTTTGGAACGCAGAGAAAGCCGAGATCCTAACTGCCGCCGTGTCATTTGGTGAACGGACTTTTCCAAATACGCGAGTACGGCATTCAATGTGGTCAAGCGGCTCAAGGCAGCAGGGACCGAAAAAGTCATCTTGGTGCACGTCGCAGAAGAACGCGTGCTAAAAGAGCAGTCTCCGGAACGGGTTGCAGAGTCAGTCCACGAGAACATCGAGCGCCTTGAACGGATGCGACGCGATTTGATACTGTACGGCTTGCCCGCCAAGACAATGCTGCGGCACGGCGACCCGGTGCATGAGGTATTGAGGATAGCTGACGAGGAGAAGGTGAGTGTCATCGTCGTGGGATTAAGCAGGGAGAGCTCTTGGCAAGAGCTCTTTTCAGGCGGAACGTTTGAAAAGGTCGTTAGACAGAGTCGGCATCCTGTTTTGGTGGTGCGCCATACCGGGGCGAACGGCTCTGTCTAACGCGATCGGGCAAACGCGTGCATCCTGGCTTTCCCGAACCGGCAAAAGCAACCGGAACGGACGATGGGGGAATGCACGTGTTTCGCACAGGGCGCGATGAGATTCCAATCTGTGTGCTTGTGCCGATTCGCCAAGAGGGTGCGGTTCCCATCCAAAGCAAATGAGACAAGGGATAGCCAACACCATTACATGATGATTCAAACAAAACATTTTTGGAGAAGCAAAAGGAGAACAATGCTCGACACTACCGTATCCACGACCACACTGGCTGAAAACGTAATGGACGCTGTCAATGCGTTTGCCGATGCACTCACCGAAACACCCGAGTACGCTACATTCCAACAAGCCGCGCTGGAATTTCAACGCGATCCAAGTGCACAGGAAGCGGTGCGCCTCTTTCAAGAGAAACAACGTTCGCTGCAAATGATGCAGCAGCTGGGAATGTTGTCACAAGACGAGTTAAACGAATTGCGCCGCCTGCGCCGCGCGATGGCGGACCAACCGCGCGTGCGCGCTTATCTCAACGCGCAAGAGCTGCTCAAACGCATTTGCCAAGTTGCCGCGCAAGAAATCAGCGCGGAAATCGAAATGGATTTTGCCGGCGCATGCGCACCGGGCAGCTGCTGAATGAAAGGAAACCTTTATGCCTCAAGTATCTGCCGAACTCTTGCGCGCCGCGCGTACCCTGGGCGAGACGCTTAAACAAACGACTCCATTCCGTGCGTATGCTGCCGCCGTGACAAACCTGGATGCGGACCAACCAGCCACCGTACTGCTGGACGAATTAGCACGCGCGCAGGCGGCTTTGCGCACCAAGCAAGCAAACGGTGGAGCATCTGTAACGGATATCGAGCGACTGCGCGAATTGCAGAATGCCGCGCAAACCAATCCAACGATTGTCGCCTTTATCACCGCGCAGCAGGACGTGCAAGGGTATTTGCCTCTGGTCAATCAAGCCATCAGCGAACAACTGGGCATTGATTTTGCGGCGCTGGGTAAAACGAGCGGTTGCTGTTAGGAGGTCTTGCGATGCCACTGTATGACTATCACTGTCAAGAGTGTGACCGCACTTTTAAGTCTCTGCCTCGTTCAAGCAAAAACAAGAAGGACTGCAACCGAGTTGTCCTTCTTGCAACAGCAAGGAGACGAAACAGCTGATCCGTGCGCCGTTGGTCTTGCACGCAGAAACGAGCGGTGACGCGCCACGCTTGACTGGGACCTGTCCTCCGGGAGCGGGTCCGGGGTGCTGCGGCACGCTGTAGAACAAAGC
Source organism: Chloroflexota bacterium (assembly GCA_029778615.1). Classification (GTDB taxonomy): domain Bacteria; phylum Chloroflexota; class Anaerolineae; order UBA4142; family SHND01; genus SHND01. The sequence goes on from JAKOPZ010000184.1 coordinate 4,007, forward strand.
CTATTGCGGACGTGCCTCTGCTCGTCCTTCAAGTCGAAACGGAAAGCGCTCGCAGTAATCAGGCTTTCTCCAAGCAGCAACGACTTGCTTGCGCTCCGGTTTCAACTCCTACGTTCTTCCGACCCCACTTGGACGTAATTTTGACCCGCAAGCCCGAAACTACATTCAGAATCTTGAATGTAAATCGAGGAGCCATGGATGTCTTTGAACAATCTGCCGAATTGCTAAAAGCGATTGCGCATCCCGAACGCTTGCGCCTGCTCGCCGCGCTGCGTGACAGGGAAGAATGTGTGTGTCATTTGACCGCTCTTTTGGGACAACGCCAGCCGTACGTCTCGCAGCAGCTCTCCTACTTGCGCGATGTAGGTCTTATCAGCGACCGCAAAGAAGGACTGCGCGTGTATTACTCCATTCGCGAACCGCGTGTCTATCAAGTCCTCGATGATGTCGCACGATTGAGCGGAAGCGCAAAAGGATTGCACGCGCGCATAACGAACCATGCGCTGCAAGATTGTGCCTGCCCGCGCTGCACGCCGGAAAAAACTCTGGAGAAAACTCACGCATGAGCCATATCGAATTTCTCGAGACCACCGCTGCGACATGCGCTGTACTGCGCGCGCCACCGAAAAATACAGCGCGCCGCCGACTGACAGCATCGTAATTCCCGAATTTCTTGCCGCGCACGGCTTGAACGCGCCGCATTCGTGCCGGCGGCTGGATGCGGATGGTGAACGCGCAGCGGCCGCGTTGGCACAAGACATCGCCGCGCGGGTGGACCGCATTCTCGGCAAAGGGGAAGCATCGCCGGATGCGGGTGTGGCAGAGGAACAAGAGGGGATCGTTGCGTCGTGCAGCTGCGGCTCGGGGATTCCCGTCCTTCGGTTGAATATTGCGGGCAAACCGGTGGAGATTGTCGGGTTGCCACTGTTGATGGAACAATGGCGAGATGAAAACAAGCCCGCGTCCGCGTTGTTTGATGCGGTACAAGTTTACAATGCGGTGCCGCACGACCTCGAAGACAAATATCGTACTGCCGTGCAGCGCGCCTTTGCAGATTTTGTCGGCAAGGAGTGAGCGCGATGTTGTTACAGAGCTATCATCTCACCGTTTTTTCGCCGCCGTGTGATCCCGGCGCGGAACGTTGGACGGTCCAGGCAGTCCTCGACGACGACATTGACGCTGTGCTGCCGTACCTTAATGCCGTGCTCAAGACCGCCGCCTACAATCACGCCGCGCACGCGCTCACGTGGCGGATGGGCGGACATACGATTGCCCTGCGCCCGCGTGAAATTGCCGTCAGCAACTTGCAAGACCGTGACAGCGCCGCGTCGGAAGTGAAACGTATCGCCGACCTCATCAACCGCACGTGGGAGCGCCGCGCCGAAATCACGCCAAGCGTCGAAACACGGCAGCGGCTCAAACCGATGGAGGTATACAAACTCTTGCCCGGGACGAATTGCAAGCAATGCGGGCAGCCGACTTGTTTCACCTTCGCGCTCAAGTTGACGGCAGGCGAAGAGGAAATAGACCGTTGTGCGCCGCTGTTTACCGACGTGTATCATGAAAAGCGCGAACAACTTGAAACGCTGTTGGAAGGTGTGCTGAACTGAGTGGACGAGAGAGACTCAACGAGTCCTTTTTGAAATTCATAGCACTTGCCGCGCGTGAGTCTGCCCAAGATGGATGTCAAGAGTCAAGCGCGGGACGCGTTTCTCGCGGCACTGCAAAGCGGCAGCACGGTCAACTTTGCCGGAAATTCGCTCGGCGGCGCGAACGACACTTGCACCTTTGTCGAAAGCGGCACGATGGCACTTGGTTGGGATGGGAGCGCGAGTCCGTGTCCGCCACTGCTGCACAATCAAATCACGTATCTGCGCCAGCGCGCGCGCCGCTTGAAACGACACGTTATCGCCAATATAAACGAACGCACACTGTCCGAAATCTGGAATGATCCGGAATATGTGACGTATCGCCAACGGGTGATGGGCTTTGAATTTGCGCCCTGCACCTTTTGTGGCGGCTGCGAGTTGCTCGACACCAACGAAACGGATTGTCTGGGAAATCCGTTTCCGGCGTGCGGCGGCTGTTTGTGGGCGCAAGGATTGATTCAATGCCCGTAATCCATTTCATGGAGGAATGAAATGTTAACCATCAAAGTATTGGGTCCCGGCTGCGCCAACTGTGTCAAGGTCGAAGAAATTACCAACAATGCGCTGAACGATTTGGGGGAATTCGCCCGTGTCGAGCATGTCACCAAGCGCGAGGATATTTTCAAATATCCGATTCTCTCGACGCCAGGTCTGGTCATCAACGAAAAACTAGTCTGTGCCGGACGCATTCCGTCCGAACAAGAAGTAATCCGCTGGATTGAACAAGAACGTGTGGCGATGGGCATGGACAAGGTACGTTGAACTGCATGGACCGCGCGGCTGAACCGACGCGGTTTTTTCAGCGCTAACTATATTCAAAAAAAGGAATGTTCCTGAACCTTGAGTCGCAATCGTTACGACGGCGTTGGCGCTGCTTGCGCTCCAGGGCGTAGTTTTACTTGGAACGAGTTAAGGGAGATGGAATTATGGCAAATCAAAACGGAATGATGGCGTGGCACAATATTCCACGCGACGAAATCGAATGGTCGCCAACGGTCATTGCCGACCGCTGCATTGGCTGCGGGTTGTGCGTGACCTCCTGCGGACGCAATGTCTATTCCTTTGATTATGGGACCAAAAAACCGGTCGTGACTGCGCCGGATATGTGTATGGTTGGCTGCACGACCTGCGCGACCAACTGCACGCAAGATGCAATCGAGTTTCCTTCGGCGGGCTATATTCGTCATTTGATTAAACGGCGCCAGGTTCTGCGCAAGGTCAAAGATGAATTGGAAACCCAGCGCGCCAAATACGATGTGACACTGAAACAGAAATATGATTCACACTAACACACAACTCGAACGACGTTTCCTCCTCGCACTCGCGATTTCACTGGTCGTCTTTTTCGCGGAACTCATCGGCGGCTGGTGGACCGGCAGTCTGGCGCTGGTGAGCGACTCGGCGCATGTTTTCCTTGACGTGTTCGCGCTGGCACTCAGTTATGTCGCGCTGCGCGTGGCGGCGCTTCCGCCGGATGACCGGCATACGTATGGTTGGCATCGCTTTGAGGTGTTCGCCGCGTTGACGAACGGGATTACGCTGCTCGTCATCACCGTTGCGATTTTTTATGAAGCGTGGGAGCGATTACAAGATCCGACAGCAATTCAAAGCGTCGAGATGCTGGTAATTGCCGTGATTGGGCTGGTCGCCAATCTGGGCGTTGCGCGGCTGCTGCACGAACATCACGACGATGACTTGAACACGCGCAGCGCATTTTTGCACGTCGTGGGCGATGCTCTGGCATCTGTGGGTGTAATCGTCGGCGGTGTCATTATCTTTGCAACGGGATGGTATATCGTGGACCCGCTAATCAGCGTGTTCATTGGTGTAATCATCCTGATTGGCTCTTGGCGAGTTCTGCGCAGTTCAGTACATATCCTGTTCGAAGGCACGTCCGAAGGCATTGCGATTGGTGAGGTCGCGCGGACGATGGGCCAAGTCGCAGGGGTGCAGGATGTACACGACTTGCACGTGTGGAGTATTTGCTCAGGGTATCCCGCACTGAGCGCGCATGTTCTGGTCGCGGATGGAGCATGCGAGATGACGACCGCGCAAATGGACGCGTTCAAGCGGACACTCGCGGAACATTTTCAGATTCAACACACCACGATTCAATTTGAAATGACAAACTGCGGACAGGGCGCGGTCGTTTGTCAAAACGGTAAAGCAGAAATCAATGGAGTGTAGAGAATGACGCTGTATCTTTTGAGTGCGGTTCTTGTTTTTGTGTTTTCGGGCGTGTTGGCAATGGCAGGACTGGGCGCGGCGTTTTTGTTCGTGCCGCTGTTTTATTATCTCGGCGTACCGCTCGCGGAGGCAACGCCCACCGCGTTATTGTTAAATGTGGTGAGTCTTGCATTTGCAACGATTAATTATTGGCGCGGACATCTCATCCATTGGCGCGTTGGCGTACCTGTCTTAATTACGGCAGTCATTCTCGCGCCGTTCGGAGCGCGGTTGACCTCGCTGGTTGACAAGAATCTATTGCTCGGAATGTTTGCCGCGTTTCTTGTGTTCGCAGGGTTCATGATGTTGTTCTACAAACCCAAAAAGCGCGAGCAAGCACTCAGCCGTGGCGTAGAAATCAGCGCGGGAGCAGGCATCGGTGGCATTGCGGGTTTTCTCGGCGGCTTGCTCGGCGTCGGCGGCGGCAATTTCATCTTGCCCGTTCTGAATTGGATGGGGCTGGATGCCAAAACCGCCGCCGGCACGACCGCGCTCGTCGTCGTCTTTGCATCGCTTTCCGGTTTTCTGGGGCACGCGACGCTGGGTGGACTCGACCCGCTGTTTTTGGGAATCACCGCGGTGATGGCTGCCGCAGGTTCGATTGTCGGCTCGCAGCTGATGAAGACCAAAATTAGCAGCGCACAATTAAAAATGATGATCGGCATCTTGCTCTGGCTGATTGCCGCCAAGATGATTTTTGATCTGGTTCAGTAATTCTACAGGGAGAAAAATGACAACTTTACATATACCCCCCGAATGGGCATTCGAATTTCACGGGCATCGCTGTCCGTTTATGCCAATCGGTTATCGCATGGGCAAATTGGCACTGGAGCATCTGGGCGTGGCGCGCGAGCAAGATCATGGCTTGTTCGTTTTTCCCGAATTGGGCGAAGGTCACCCGCAGACGTGCATGATGGACGGCATGCAGGTAGCGACCGGCGCAACCTATGGCAAGCTGCTGATGGCAAAAACATTTTACGGAAAACTCGCCGCGACGTTTTTTCATCCGCAAAAAGGCGCGGTGCGGTTTGCGCTCCAACCGGAATTTATTGATGCGATGGGCAAGTTTGAATTCTTTGCCTATCGCAAGCGCGGCATCGAGCCGTCCCAGATTGCCCTCACTGTAACGGAACCGGTGATTCAGTGGATGTATGACCAGACGGATGATTTTATTTTCAAGGTGGAAACCTTGCCTGATTTCAAGTTTACGCCGGTCAAAGGGTCGTTCAACAAAACCAAATGTACTGTGTGCGGAGAATATGTATTTGATCGGTACGTACGAATTAAGGACGGACAGCCAATGTGCATTCCGTGTTCAGGATACGGCAACAATTAACGCACAGCAGAATGAGGAAAATCTGATGGCAATTCGAGTAACCCTCGTCGGCGGCGAGACATGTCACCGTTACAAGCTCATGCGCGAAATCGTGTTGGAGGAATCGGCGCGCCTCGGTGTGCCGATTCAATTGATTGAAGAGAATGAAGTGCAAGGCATTTTGAAATACAACACGGTTAATTTGCCATTGCTTTTCATTGGCGGCGAAAAGGTGGCACAGTGCAATGCCCCTTCGCGCGCCGATGTGGAGAAATGTTTGCGCGCAATGAGGCAACCATGATGCAAAAGAACCGCAGTATCGGTCAATCCGTTGCGCGTGTGGACGCGTATGCCAAAGTGACTGGCAGAGAAAAATTTCCCGGCGATTTGGAGATGCCGGGGATGCTGCACATGAAAATTCTTTTCGCCGAACGCCCGCACGCGCGCATCGCGCGGCTTGACAGCTCACGCGCGGAAAAATACCCCGGCGTCGTCGCAGTTTTCACTGCAAAAGACGTGCCAGTTAACGAATACGGCTTGCAACAATCTGACCAACCTGTTTTGTGCGGAGAGGTTGTGCGATTTGTTGGCGACCAGATTGCACTCGTTGTCGCGGAAACCGAGCGCGCGGCGGCGGAAGCGCGCGAGTTGATTTACGTCGAGTTTGAAGATTTGCCAATTGTGACAGACCCGGTTGCGGCGATGCAGCCCGATGCGCCACTCATTCATCCCGAACGCGATGGAAATAATATCTGCGTTCACTACAAAATTCGTAAAGGAAATATCGAACAAGGATTCGCCCAAGCCGATGTGATTGTCGAGAGTGAATATCACACGCCGTTTCAAGAGCACGCGTACTTGCAGCCCGAAGCAGGATTGGCATACATTGACCAAGAAGGGCGCGTCACAGTACAGGCAGCAGGGCAATGGACGCACGCGGACCGCAAACAAATCGCGCACGCGCTCGCTATGTCCGAGGAACAGGTGCGCGTCATTTATCCCGCGATTGGCGGCGCATTCGGTGGGCGCGAAGATTTGTCGGTGCAAATTGTGCTGGCGTTCGCCGCGTGGAAATTGCGCCGTCCGGTCAAAATTATTTGGAGTCGGCGCGAGTCTATTATCGGTCACGGCAAGCGCCATCCGATGACGCTGCGCGCGAAATGGGGCGCGACGCGCGCAGGCAAACTCGTTGCGGCGGAAATGGAAATCGTCGCGGACGCGGGCGCGTACATGTACACGACGAACAAAGTGCTTGGCAACACGACAATTGTTTGCACGGGTCCCTATTCAATTCCAAATGTCAAGGTGGATACTTTTGGTGTGTACACGAACAATCCCCCTACCTGCGCGTTTCGCGGCTTTGGCGCGCCGCAAGGAATTTTTCTCGCCGAAATGCAAATGAATAAACTCGCGGACGCAGTGGGGATGGACCCGGTAGAATTTCGCTTGCAGAACGCGCTGCATGAGAGAGACACGCTGGATGTTGGCACTCCGCCGCCCGGACCCGTGAGCATCGCAAAAGTGATTCAAGCGGCAGCAGAGAAATTCGCATGGGGCAAAGCGCGTACGCCAAATGACGAACTCTCCCACCTTCGACGGGGGATTGGATTCGCGGCAGGTTTCAAAAATGTGGGCTTTAGTTTTGGCTATCAAGAGAATTCATGGGCGCGGATTGAATTGTATGGCGAACAGGAAATCGAACGCGCAGTATTGTTTCAAGCGGGCGCGGATGTTGGACAGGGCGCACACACCGTTTTTGTCCAGATGGCGGCAGAGGCGCTCGGCGTGCCAATGGAAATGATAACGCTCGTCACGTCGGACACCGCGACGATGGAAAGCGCGGGCAGTTCCTCCGCGTCACGCATGACATTCATGGCGGGAAACGCAATACGCGGCGCGGCGCACGTCGCGATAGAAAAATGGCGGGCGGAAGAACGTCCTGCGATTGGCGAATACAAATATCTCGCGCCGCCAACCACACCCTTTGACAAAGAGACAGGGTATTCGATGCCGAATTTTGCCTATTCGTACGCCGCGCAAGCGGTCGAAGTGGAGGTGGATATCGAAACAGGTTTCGTTCGCGTGCAGCGCGTCGTCGCCGCGAACGATGTGGGGCACGCCATCAATCCAAAATTGATTCAAGGACAAATCGAGGGCGCGGTTGCAATGGCGCAGGGTTACGCGCTGCAAGAAGATTTTCAGATGCGCGATGGACTTGTCCTCACAGACCAGTTGAGCAATTATCTCATTCCAACCGCGTTGGATGTGGCGGATGTCGTCGAGTCCGTAATCATTGAGGTACCCGACTCGCGCGGTCCTTGGGGCGCGCGCGGATTGGGTGAATTGCCATTCCTGCCTACCGCGCCTGCCATCATTGCCGCAATTCACGACGCGACGGGGGTATGGATGAACACGTTACCCGCGACGCCGGAAAGAATCGTTGCTGCTCTACGCCCGGAATAGTAACGGTTATCGCCGCTGCAAGACCATTCGCCAAACCAAAAATCCGCCGAGCAGAACGCCCACGAATCCCAATGCGCCAACGGCTAATCCGCCAATAATGAGGGCAATGGGAAACGCGCCGTTTTCCCTTAAACCCATCACGCCTGAATCTTGTGGATTGTCTTGTGGGCTTGCTCCAATTTGCGGGACGCTTCGGCGTACTTGGGTGGGCTGACTCGCACTCAGTGCGACGGATTCAGGTGTGACCGTCCAGACTTGCGCCGGTATCGGCGTTGGCGGTATCGGCGTTGGCGTTGCAGGAAGCGCCGTCGCGGGAACGCGTGTTGCAAGGATGCGTGTAGGTGGTTCGGTTGCGGCTAGAGTCGCCGTTGGCGTTGGCACAAGCGTTTCCGGGGGAATGTCGGTGCGCGGCAGCAGACACATTACATCCAGAAATATCTTGTCGCTGGGCGAATCGTTGGCATTGCGAATCCGCACGAATACCGTTACGCGTTCGCTCAACGCTTTGAACGTGACGCGCATTTGTGGAGCGTTGAGTCCCTGCGAACCATGCCAAAATTCAGGACCCCAAACGACATCGGGCGAAGTGGGTTCGGTGCCGCCAAAGGGGTCCGCGCCTACCTGTCGCATGATGACGTTATCAATACTTTGATTGACCTGTCCGTTGTGTCGGTCGCGTAATGCGCGCGCCCATCCTACTTTGAATTCATACCACGCGCCCGGCTGTGTGCCGGAAATCTCTTGATAAATTCCCGCGTCAAACACAATATCGTTCGCGTGAACAAATTGCGAAGACGAGCCGGGAACATCGCCGTTGGCGCTTTCCGCGTCGTGAAGCAGAAACGCGGGCCATTCTCCGCCAATCCGAAATGGCGTCCACCAATTGGCTACAATGCCATGCGGTGTTTCATAGCCGCCCTCTGTGATGGAACCATTGCGCGACAAATTTTCCGGAAACGTCGTACAAGGCGGGTCGCCTGCATACGCGAGAGAGAGCGATGCGCCCGGTATCTGAAGTAAAAGCGCGAGTGCCAAACATACAAAGAGGAAATGGCGTGTGATGGTAAATCGGGAACAACTGAACTTCATAGACGGAAATACGGCGGTATTGCGGATTGTGTCCAAGTTTGCGGTAGGGGCGAAGCATTTGCACGTGCAATCGCTACTCGATTGACGGGTGTAAATGCAAATGCTTCGCCCCTACTTGTCTCAAAGCGCGGTGATGTCACCATACAATTCGGGACGGCGGTCGCGATAAAATTGCCACGTCTGCCGCACCTCTTGAATCAAGTCCATCTTCAAATCGCGCACGATGAGCTCTTCGTTCTTATCACTTGCCTTGTCGCCAACGTACGAACCGCGTGGGTCACAAAAGTACGACGAGCCATAATAATCATTCGGACCAAACTCTTGTTCAATGCCCACGCGATTGATGGTGCCGACGAAATAACCATTCGCAATCGCGTGACTGCGCTGTTCAATGTCCCACAAGTGCATCGAAAGTCCGCGCGATGTGGCGGACGGAATAAAGACCAATTCCGCGCCGTGCAAGCCCAACATGCGCGCGCCTTCGGGAAAATGGCGGTCGTAGCAAATATACACACCGACTTTGCCCACCGCCGTTTCAAAAATCGGATAACCCAGATTGCCGGGGCGGAAATAAAATTTCTCCCAAAAGCCCTTGACCTGCGGAATGTGCGTCTTGCGATATTTGCCGAGATATTTTCCGTCGGCGTCAATCACGGCGGCAGTGTTATAATACACACCCGCCTGTTCTTGTTCGTACATTGGCACAATCAGAACCATGCTGTGCTGTCGCGCCAACTCTTGCATCAAGCGCACCGTCGCGCCGTCAGGAATTTTTTTCCGTGAGTCCGTAATACTGTGGGTCTTGAATTTGGCAAAAATACGGACCGTAGAACAATTCTTGAAAGCACATCACTTGCGCGCCGGCTCTCGCCGCTTCGCCAACATACTGCACGTGCTTGTCAAGCATGGATTGTTTGTCGCCCGTCCAGGTGGTTTGGACAAGCGCACCGCGTACAATTCGTTCTGGCATCGTTCGCTCCTCTGATAGAATTTTCAAATACGATTATAAGACAACTCGTTCGGGAGAAAGCAAGTTCGTATAACTCGCTTTTTTTCTCAAAGATGAAACATCGGCAATTTCTTTTCATGGCGCTGGCTCTTTGCCTTTTGACCTTTGGCGCGGAGGGTTGCCGCATCCTTGCGCCGCCGCCAACGCCCACGCGCCCACGCGCGCGCGTCGCAACACCGACACGTCTGCCGCGCCCATCCTTTACACCCTTTCGAACGGAGACGCCCGCGCCGCCGCCTTCACAACCCGCCGCAACCATTCCTCTGCCGCCACCAACGCAAGAGCCACAGCCCATCGCCACGCACCGTGCGAACACGTCCGTCCCAATCCCAACTCCGCCAACTGAAACGATAGCGCCCACAGCTCCCGCCGTGCCGCCGCAGCCGCCGCGCGAGGGAGGTTCGTGGGATTTTGAGAATGGCTTCTTTTCCAGAGCGAGCGGATTTGAAGGACGCGTAGATTACGTGGGCGTCGAATGGAATTACTTTCGGCATCGCGGCGAAAACGGGCAGGGAACCTTTAACGAAAACAAAAATCAGGCGAATGTGCATCGCGGCGCGCGTTCACAGGAAATCGCGTTCGAGTCGAGCGATGGCGACGCGGGACTCGTACGAACGATTGATGTCATTCCAAATCATCGCTACACCATTTCCGCGTGGGGCATTCA
>JAKOPZ010000021.1 GCA_029778615.1 Chloroflexota bacterium
TCGAAAAATACAAACGCGCGTCGTTACCGACGCGCGTTTTGTTTGCGGATGAGCAATGTATCAATAATACTCTTGTACATACCCGTACGCCTTTTCAAACAATTCGGTGTCGGTATGCAATTTGTATTTGAAAAGGGTGCGGCGTAACGCTTTGCGCACTTCGCGCTTGCCCGCATCGGTGACTTGCCATTCGGGGAAACGCACTTGGCGGACAATATCGTCAATGTCATCCACGATGCGCTGCACCATCACGGGCGTTTCGGATGTCTTGATTTGTTCAAACAATTCGGTGAGTGCCGCTTTGCCGCGATCTTCATCTTCGGCGGGCGGCGTTTGCTTTTCGGCGTTGACGAGGTCGCGCGCGAGGTCGAGCAATGCTTTGAGGAACGCGAGACTGTTGAGTTGTCCCGCCTCGTGTTGCTCTTTTAACTTTTCCAGGCGTTCGGAAAGTTTGCGGAAACGCGGATTGTCCATGTGGCGACGCAAGCGTTCCGCAATTTTGATTTGCATCTCTTTCGCTTTACGTTCGGGGTCTTGCGTATTGAGCACCGCATCGAGCAGTTCGGCGTCGAGCACGATTTCGTCGAGGTCGTCGCGGACGGATTCGACGTGGATGTTCTGGTGAATCAGTTCAATCGTTTTCGCGCCGAGCGAATGCCAGAGCAATGCGCCTGTGCCTGTCGTCGGCTGCACCGAAACATAAACCTGAGAGAGCCAGCGATAATCGGTTTCGAATGGAACAAGAATCGGGTCGGGTGAGATGGCTTCCCAGAGCTGCGAGAGCACGCTGTAATCGGCGGCGAACGCATCGCGCACGTCGTTGTTGGGCAAGCATTGTTGCGCGGCGATGAGTCCTTCATAGCCGCTTAACGTTTTGTCCACATCAGGAAAATACGCGAGGCACTTTTGCATCGCGGCGGGAAGTTTCACTTGCAGCGCGGCGACATCGTTCACGACGCGGCGAAAACCTTCTTCGTCGAATTGCAATGATTTCGCCACATCGTCAAACACGCCGAGGTAATCCACAATCAAGCCGTGCGTCTTTTTATCGCCGTAGGTGCGGTTGGTGCGCGTGATGGCTTGCAATAAGGTGTGGTCGCGCATCGGCTTGTCGAGATACATCGCTTGCAGAATCGGCGCGTCGAAACCTGTGAGCAGTTTCGCGGTGACAATCAAAATCTGTAATGGGTCATTCGCATCGCGAAAACGGTCGAGCAGTTTTTCTTCGGCGTCGCGGTCGCGTCGGTAGGGAGCGTAA
>JAKOPZ010000185.1 GCA_029778615.1 Chloroflexota bacterium
CATCGGGCGCGACCGTCGCGTGCATTCCACCGGTGATAACGATGCCGTTCGGGTTCACCTGCTTGAACATTTGCGCGGACTTGTACGCGAACGGGTACGTGTAACTCCGCACGTTCATAATCAATTGGTCATAGCCCTGCAAACGTTTGGGCAGTTCGTCCCACTTTTTCAGCGAGCGCAGCGAGAACATGTCGGTCTCGACGCCGTTGTCACGCAGAATGGTTCGCAGCAGACCGAGCCCGTGGTCCTGCCAACGGTCATGCGCGCCGGATGGATAGACGAACACGCCGGGGTCGCCCATATCGAGCCAGAGACGTTTGATGCCGTCGCTACTCGGTTTGGGTGAAAAATTCGATTTGCCAAAAGAGAAGAAGGATTTCATACGGTTGGCGACATCTCTGCATCAATTCTTGGAGTCTCGTTTCGGTACTTTCTATGAGACAACATAGACACCAGAATTCTGCCAAGAATTTCAGTTACATTGGGAGGATTTCGAGAATGAATTAGCAAGTACAGAACGGCGCCACTCGTATTCGTTGCGCGTGATTGATGCCAAGTTGCGTTAAATCCGCTTGCCTCTGCCAATTTGTGAGCGTAAGGATACACCACGTCTAAATGCTGTAGTGATGGTTCGCGTTCCCTCACGTTATCGTCAAAGCGTGCATAGTTGCTGAAAACCAAGAATCTGTACAAGTCAATCAAGACCATTTTCCGTTCGCTGTCATTGCATTCTTGAATCGCTCTGCGAAAAATCGCTTCATTCGTGGTTCCTGCAGGCAGGGGCGGTGCAGGTACGTATTCGAAGGTCTGTGCTCTCTCGATAGTACTTTGCCGACGAACGTACAAATATGCGATGCTAGTTTTAGAATGCAACCGGGAGCCTTTCTGCTTGCCACAACAAGTCAAGCCAATGCGACCTCAACATACTCAACACCGGATTCTGGCTGTGGCGCGCGTTCACCGTCGGCTTGTAATTGTTCCAAGTGCAGCTCAATCGCTTCTCGAATCAACTGTAGTGTTTCCGCCTTCGTCTCACCGACTGCGACACAACCCGGCAAGTCAGGCACATATGCTCCATATCCATCGCTGCTTTTTTCTAAAACGACCGCATACTTGACCTTATTCATTCTTACTTTCTCCATCTCTCAGTCCCGCTTGTTTCAGAATGCTGTTCAATGTTCCGGGTGGCACATCCAAACTTGGTTTTCCTGAAACGGTCACCGTCCCGCGTTTGGTCGGATGTTTGAATTGACGATGGCTGCCCTTTGTTCGCACAAGCAGCCAGCCATCTTTTTCAAGCATCTTGAGAACATCTCGCACTCTGGTTGTCATATTTCAACACGCGACCTGCTGTGTCTCCTCAATTATCGCCTTGACCTTTTCGTCTTTTGTCTTTTTCGGCAGCACGATTTTTGCCGCCATGCTCAAAGTGCGCGGGAAATTTTTCCACGTGGATTCGCGTTTGAGTGTGTTGAGGACTCGATGTGGGCGCAAATAAAATCTGCGATACGCTTCTTTCCATTTACGCTCTTGCGCTTCCGCCGTCGTTGGTCCCATTTCATAACGCGCTTTGCCTTCAAAGAAAACGTAATCCTGCCAATCTTTGACGAGCATCCGTCCGCCGTTGCGATGCACTTGCTCCCAAACTTTGGTGCCGGGGTATGGCGTCATCATCGAAAAATTCGCGACAAGCGGGTCGAGTTCGCACGCGAACTTGATAGTCTTTTCCATCGTCTCTTCCGTGTCACCGGGCAAGCCCATAATGAAAAAGCCGACCGTTTCAAGACCGACTTGACGCGCATTCTTGAATGCTTGCCGAATCTGGTCGTGCGTCACGCGTTTGTCAATGCTTTCCAAAATATCTTCATCGCCCGTTTCGACGCCGAACGCAACGCGTTTGCAACCCGCCTCTTTCATTTTGCCCAAGAGTTCCGTGTCCGCGAGATTCGCGCGGATGCCGTTAATCATCACCCACTGCGCTTTGTTGTGCAGATTCTCTTGAATCAAAAGTTCGCTCAAACGGTACAACCGTTTGCGGTCAATGTTCGCGCTATCGTCGAGCAGACCGATTTCTTGCGCGCCAAAATTTTCGACGAGATAATGCCATTCTTTCACAACGTGTTCGGGCGAACGCGCGCGCCATTTTTCCGCCATCACCGACTGCGAACAAAACGTGCAGCGATACGGACAACCGCGCGAGGTCATCATCGAAAATGATTTACCTTTGTCAATCGCATCAATCGCCGGCTGCAGCGACGAATACCGTTCCATCTTGAAATACTTGTACGCGGGGAACGGTAACGTGTCGAGGTCATTGATTGGCGGGCGTTCGTGGGTGTGCCGAATTTTTCCTTCGGGCGTCATGTACGTAATGCCCAACACCTTGTCCAGAATTTTTGCCTTGGGGTCGAGCATTTCGCTGACGCGGAAATTCGCGTTGCCATTCTTGACTCGTTCCAGCGTGTTGCACAAATCAATCCACGTCTCTTCACCCTCGCCACGCGCGACGACATCAATTTCGGGGCGCGCCGCCGCTTCTTCGGGCAGCGCGGAAACGTGTGGACCGCCTTGCACGATGAATGTATCGGGCTTGACGGCTTTGATTTCGCGCGCCGCGAGCCAACCTTGTTTCACTTGCGGCGTATTCGAGGTGATGCCAACAATGTCCGGTTGATATTCGCGCACCACATCGCGCAGCGGCACCTCTTCGATGTCCTGGTCAAAGACGCGCACCTCGTCGCCGCGATTTTCGCTGAACGCGGCAAGATAGGCGATGCCGAGATGTGGTGTGGTGCGGGTGTCAATAGGCAATTGAAAACGTGGGTTGATAAGTAGAACGCGCAAGGCGAACCTCCGTAAAGTTTTCCGTAAATCGTCAGACGTTAAACGTCAAGTGCAAGTTCCTGTCGCTCAGCATTGAGGAGAAAATTCGGGGCAAGAGCGAAATCATTATAACGAGTGGGTTGGGGACGGTCAAATAAATGTTTTGTAAAGGAACTCGAGAAACTAATTTCCATAAAACACAATGCGATTATCACTCAATTGCGTCATGCCAAGGTCCGGATTAAAGTCGGGGTTGGTGCAGAACGGACTCCAATAACAGCGGTCGCCTTGAGTAGGAACATAAACAGTCACACCGCGCGTCGTTTGTTTCGCCTTCACTGACACACTTGGAACGGGCGGAATGGTGACCAGCGCCGCGCGAAATCCTTTGCCACCATGCCGAACAAAACTGATGCCGGGGTATGCAATGGTAATTGCGGCAGCGACCAAAATTATTCCCATCACCGCTTGTATTGCTAAATTCATTCGCGAAAAGGGAACGAACGCCGAAATCGCGAGACCGAGCGCCAGCAGTCCCGGCAGCCAAAACCAAGTAGAGCCAAAACGCAAATCCGGCGCGGTGAAAAACCAATACAACATCCCAGCAAAAGAGATTGCCCCCGGCAAGAGAACCGCGCGCAATTCATCTCGCGCGTAAAGCTTGCGCCACACAGGCAAACACAAGCCAACTCCGACGGCAAAACAAATTAGCGGCAAGATAAAATCATTCGACGTAATGAACTTGGTGAGCCATGGACCAAGCCAGAACCACTGTGAGAGGACTTGGTCGCGTTCCAGATTGCCCGGCGCGCGTGCCCAACTCATAATCCACAGCGCGTCCGACGTCGGTGCCCATGTTGGAACTGCCCACGGCAGATTCCAAAAACATGAAAGACTCAACGGATAAAGCAGACATCCCGAGAGCGCCACGCCGCGCGCCATCCAACTTGCCAAAACAACGGCTGCGGGCATGACCACAACCGCCAGCGACTTCCAATTTCCGATTCCGATGCGCCGCCGTAAACCAATGACCAGTAGTGCGAGCGGAATCAAGGCGAGCGGCAAAACTGAAAATTTAATTGTAATGATAAAAGCCGCGACCAGAGCAGCGAGCCAAAATTCGTACAAAAACGCATTCGGTTCGGATGTCCGCACTGCGCGCAGAAAAATATAAACGAGCACGATGGCGAGCAAGAGAACGGGATGGTCTGTTGACGGCGAACTCAAATTTTTTACGACGACCGGCGCCAAGCCGACAAGACCGCTCACGAGCAGAAACGAGGTTGACAGCTCGCGCGCGCCGCGCAAAAATTTTCTAAAGGCACCCAGAACGGCAATGCCCACGACCGCCAGCAGCGTTTCGGAAGCGAGCGCGGTATAGTTCGCCGTATTCGGAAACCCAAGCTGCGCCAACAATGCCGAAATGGAAAACCACGACGAATTGAAACCCAAGCGTCCGTGAAAATTGGCAAGCCCAAATGGCACCGCCGAATCCACCAACCAGCGAATCGCGGGCATATGGTACAAGCCCGAATCATAATTCGCGGGACTCAGTACCGCTTGTGTCGAAATGACGCCTAACCAAACCATGACACAGCCAATCCAAAATGGTTGCTTTAAAAACGGCAGCCAACGCCGCGCGAAAATGATAAAGAATCCCCACCCGACCAGAATAAACAACAAGGCAAAAGCGAAACTGACCGGATAAAAAAAGTTTTCTAAATTAACGAGGACTGTACCAACAACCAGACCAACGAGTGGTAACAAGAAATCAAAACGGTACGGACTAGAAACGCCAAATTTCCCAAACACCCAAACCGTCCCCAAACCCCAGCCGGTGGTTGCTCCAAGAATGATTATCAAGTAGGCAAGAGTAAAAAGCATTCGAGGCGTGTGCTCCGAAAAGGGTTTCGAAAATTTTTCCGTCAGCCAACCAGCAAAACAATCAGCGATATTTTAGCAGCGCCATCAACGAACGCCAGCCATCGCGCACGCGGCGCAATTTTTTGTCCTTGCGCGGTTTGTACGAAACGGGCGCCTGCAAGAAATTCACGCCGCGTTTTGCCAATTTTGCCGTAATCTCGGGTTCAATTTCAAAGCCGCGCGACTGCAATTTCAAATCGCGCATGAGCGCAGTGGGTACGAGTTTGTAACAGGTCTCCATGTCGCGCAGGTTCGTACCGCATAATAGGTTGGTAATGAACGTCAGCCCGGCATTCCCCAAATGTCCGAGGAGCGGCTGCGATGACAAATCGCGCACTCCATAGACGACTGCGCGCGCGTTCGGGTTCCGCGCTTTTTCGTCCGTGTACAACGCGAGCAATCTGTCCCAATCGCGCGGGTCGTACTCGGTATCCGCGTCCTGAATAATCACCACGTCGCCGCGCGCATGTTCGAGCGCAGTTTGAATCCCCCCCCCCTTGCCTCGATTCTGTTGATGTCTAAGCACGCGCAAACGCGGGTCCGTCTGGCGCGCAAGAATTTCCGGCGTCGCATCGGTCGAGCAATCGTCCACCGCAATAATTTCAAACGGCGTAGTGGACGCGAACACCATTTGCAAGCAATGTTCGAGTTCGCGTTCTTCGTTGTAAATCGGAAGGAGGACGGAGAGTTTGGGAGACAAGGAAAGGCGGGACCGGAGAGTAGAGACTAGAGATTCTGCAAACTCTTTTGCCCGAGTCTCCAGTCTCTAGTCTCCAAGCACTTTACGCAGACCGGTATGAATACGTGCGGCGATAACCGAAATCGGTGCTAAAGGATGAAAACAGTTTTTTACGCGCAACGCGCAACGGATGACGGCGCAATGTGCGTACACCGCGCGTCGCAATCGAGGGCAGCGAGTACGCTTTGCGGCAAATCCAATCATAGCCCTCGCGCAATTGGCTGGCGGTCATATTTTTTGGTTCAAAGGTCACATGCGTCGTGTCATATTTCGACCATGGGATATTTTCAAACAAACGCCCTTCTTGAAGGTACTGCTCACGCGCCGGTGTGCCGGGATAGGGCGTCATGATTGTAAAACTCACATTGTCCAATCCGCTCTCGCGCACAAAATCCCACGTGTTTTGAAACACATCGGGAGTATCCGCCTCAAGTCCGAACACAAATAGTCCGACGACGCCGACACCATATTTTTGCACCGTGCGAATTACGCGTTTGTATTCTTCGATGTTGCCTTTGGATTTTCCGCCGAGGTCGCGGCGATTGCCCGCGTTGATGGATTCAAAGCCGATGAAGAATTTGTCCATGTGCGCTTCTCTGCCAAGCCGAATCAAATCGGGAAAATCGCCTACCATCATTTCTGCCTGATTCGTCCAACCATTCAACGGCAATTTTTTCAACGCGCGAAAAACTTGTTCCATGTATTCGGGGTCAGTGCGAAAGTTCAGACCAAAATTATCGTCGGTGAGAAAAAAGCGTTTGATGTCGCGGCGCTCAATCTCTTCCACCACCTCATCCACCGGACGATGGCGCATCACGCGCCCCGACACGCGAATCGCAGTACAAAACGAACAATTGCGCGGACAACCGCGCGTGATTTCCATGTACGGCGTCCAATAATCGCGTTTCTCGTCTACCATTTTCAAAACACGGTCGGTCAAACGCGCAACCCCGGCGAGATTTGCCCATGACTCGTCCACATACATTTTTTGCGCGCGGTCGTTTGTCACATCTTGGATGATTTGGGGCCACGTAAAGTATGCTTCGCCGACGACCGTAATGTCTGCCCATTGACTTACTTCTTCGGGCGCGAGCGTCGCGTGCGTTCCGCCTACCGCCACCATCGCGCCGCGTTTTTTGGCTGCCTCAGAAATTTCTTGCGCGCGGTCAATCGAAAGCGTTTTGCTCGTAATACCCATCAACGTATTCTTTGTGATTTTGTCGAACGGGATGGGTGCAAGGTCTTCATCCCAAATTTCGACCGGCAGTTCGTCGGGCACCAGCGACGCGAGCCGCATTAACGTATACGGCGAGCCCTGCGCCTTGCCCAAAATTCTGCCATCACGTTTGGGATAAACGAGGACGACCTTGTCAATGTTCATGACAGTTGCTCCTGTATCCTTTGACGAGAAAATGTTTTTTCACTGCGCTGTTCAAAACGGTCTGCTTGTTCATCGAACGCCATCACTTGGACCGTGAGCGCGTGCGGTTCAATCACGATGCGGTTGTACGCGTTGCCGTGTCCGTGCCGCACCCGGGTTGACATGGACGTTCCGGCTTGCGCAATCACAATGCCCTGCGCGGTCTGCGTCGTCAACGGCACGTGCGTGTGTCCGTTCAAAATTAATTCGACGCCCAGACTCTTGAGCCAATTCAAATGCGCGGTCGGAAACCACTGCCCGAACGGACGATATTTGTTCATCCAATCCAAATGATGATGCGTCACAAAAATTTTGCACGCGTCGCGCGACGCGCGCAAAAATTCTTGTTCGACCCAACGCCGCTGTGACGCCGACCAAATGCCGCCGGGCACAATGCGATGATTGCTGTTGACGCCGACGACAAACACATCACGCGTTTCAATGCTCGCGTCCACCGTCGCATTGATGTAACGCATATAGCGCGCCCACGGCGTCGTCGCGCGTTCCCACATCGCGCCCGGATACAACGGCTGGTCATGATTTCCCGGAATCGTAAAAATCGGCTTGGGCAATTTTTCAATATACGCGCGCGCTTGTTCGTACTCGCTGACGCGCCCGCGCATGGTGAAATCGCCGGACAGAATCGTCAAATCGGGTTTTGCGTCGCGGACGTCCTGCAAAATCAATTCCGAAAGATGCGCGTTAAATTTTGGACCAAAGTGGAGGTCGGAGAGATGAAAAAGAACAGTCACTCAGTTCGATAGTGCAATAGTGCGATAGTTGAAATCAAACACGGTTTTCTGCACTATCGCACTATCCCACTATTGCACTAACTCACTAAAATATCCGTATCAATCTGCGCGCGCTGTAAGCGTCCCGAATAGTCCACGTAAATGGATTTCCATTCCGTGAACACTTCAAGCACCGGCGGACCGCCGCCTTCGCGATGTCCGTTGCCCGTGCCGCGCGTGCCGCCGAATGGCAATTGGACTTCGCTCCCAATCGTTCCCGCGTTGATGTATAAAATTCCTGTCGCAATGTCGCGCATCGCCTCGAAGGCTTGGTTCACATTTGACGTGTACACGGACGCGCTCAAACCAAAATTCACGCTGTTGTTGATTTGAATCGCGTCGTCAATCGAGTTTGCGCGAAGGATGGAAAGCGACGGACCAAAAATTTCTTCCTGCGCCAAACGCATTTTCGGCGTCACGTTATCAAACACCGTCGGCTTGTAAAAATGTCCGCGCGCGAGTTCGCCTTCCGTTGCGTAATCCCCGCCGACGAGTAATTGCGCGCCCTCGCCTTTGCCGATTTCACTGTACGCGTGGACTTTGGTCACAGCATTCTTGTTAATCAAAGGTCCAACGTCTGTCGTCGGCAGCAGACCGTTACCCAAACGCAAGTGCGCGGCACGATTCGCAATCCGCTCGGCAAGCGTAGTATGAATGCCGGGTGTCACAATCACGCGACTGGTGGCAGTACAACGCTGTCCACTCGTCCCGAACGCGCTCCAAATAATCCCATCCGTCGCCAAATCCACATCCGCGTCGTCGAGAACAATAATCGCATTCTTGCCGCCGAGTTCGAGCGAAACGCGTTTGCCAAGCTGCGCGCACTGCACCGCAATCAACTTTCCGATTTCGTTAGAGCCCGTGAACGAAATCAGTTTCACGCGGGGGTCTTGCACCAACGCTTCGCCGGCGGGAACACCGTATCCCGTGACCAAATTCAAAACGCCGGGCGGAAGTCCTGCCTCTTCCAAAATCTTGACAAATTCAATCGCGAGCACGGGCGTATCTTCGGCAGGTTTCCAAACGATGGTGTTGCCGCACACGAGCGCGGGAAAGATTTTCCAGGAAGGAACCGCAATGGGAAAATTCCAAGGAGTGATAATGCCGACAACGCCGAGCGGGTCACGCACCGCCATTGCCCACTTGTTGGGCAGTTCCGACGGCACGAGCAACCCGTTCAAGCGGCGCCCTTCACCCGCCATGTACATGCCCATGTCCACCGCTTCTTGGACATCGCCGAGCGCTTCGGGTAAGACTTTGCCCATCTCGCGCGTCAAAAGCTCGCCAAGTTGTTGTTTGCGCGCGCGAATCAAGTCGGCGGCGGTATGCAAAATTTCCGCGCGATGCGGCGCAGGAGTCTTGCGCCATTTTTCAAACGCGCGCGCGGCAGCGCCCACCGCATTCGCCACATCTTGCGCGTCCGATTCGGGAACGACGCCAATCAATTCGCCGGTCGCGGGATTGAAACTTTCGAATGTTTTGCCGCTCGTTGCGGGAACCCATTCGCCGTCAATGTAGTTTAGATAGTGTAGAGACACAGAAAAGGAATTCCTTTATCTCCTTTCCGCCAAGGCGCAAAAGGAAACAAAGGCAATCAGGACGCGTGCACAAGCGCGTGAGTTCGGGATAACGGCGCGCATTGTACATCATTCTCATTAAGCGTTCAAATAGCGCGCAAGAAAACGTGCAGAAAGTCTTATGCAATTTTAAGGACATGCAGCTCAATTCAGCTGATACTATACAGACGCCAATCAGAAAGTAGGCACACGATGGACAAAACAGAATTATTGTATGCGCACTGGGCAACACGCTCACTGCAAAATGCGCGGGATGCCAAGTGGAAAAAATTGGTCCAAGAAATTCAGGCATTACCCGAAACCGACCCGGACGCGCTCGCGTTCCAATTGATGATGGTGCGGCTCAACAGCTGCGTTACATGCGACGCCCGCAAGTACGTGGAAAAGGGTGGCTGTGCGCGCTGCAGCAATACGACTTTGAATTTTTCCAAAGATTCGGAAGAAGCATTGTTGGCGCGCTTTCGCGCCGCGCGCAAAGAAATTACCCAAGCACTCAAAGAACAAAATCGCGAATTGGAAAAGGCAGCATAGAGCACGGGTAGAAACGTTGGGTGAAAACGTTGGGTGGAAACGGAACCGGGTTCCGTTACTACCCATCGCAACGATTGATGAAAGTACGTTCGAGCGGCATTAGCGAAATGGAACATACACTGAGCGGCGAAAAACTCGCGCTGCTCGCCGTGTTTGCGCGTCCCGAAGAAGAAGCGTTCGGTCCTTCCGGCACGCTCGCAAAATACGCGGGCGAAGGCGTGCGCGTTTCACTCATCACCGCCGCGCGCGAGCTCGCGAACATGATGACGCTGCGTATCGCTGACCCCGCGCTCGTCATGTTGAACGCGGCTCGTTCGCGCGAGACGTACTGTTCCTGCCGCGCGGCGGGCATCAGTCGCTTGTGCCTTGACCACGCGTCCTCGTACATTTCCCACAACCAACGCCGCGTCCTGCAAGAACGCCTCGTGCGTCTGGTACGCGAAGTGCAGCCGCAAGTTATTGTCACGTACGGACCCGAGGGCTTGTCGGGCGAAACGGAACAAAAACTTTTGAACGAACTCGCAAGTTACGCCTTTGAACATGCGGGCGAGTATGATGCGTATCCCGAACATTTACGCGACGGCTTGCAGCCGTACCAGCCCAGCAAGTTGTATTACTCTGTGCTGCCCGCGAGTTGGGTGGCGCGTTGGGGTTTGCAAGGTTTGAACGGCGTGCCTGACAACCAGGTCACCACAGTGCTCGATGTTTCGCCCTACTCGGAGATGAAACTCAAAGCCGTCTACTGTCAACGTCATCACTCACAAGACTATGCGCGCTGGCGCGAGACGAACGGCGGAATGCAATGGAACGAAGAACATTTCATACTCGCCGCCACACATTTGGGCAAACGGATGAAAAAAGAACGCGACTTGTTCGCAGGACTGCGGTAAATGAATACGCCGAGGGTAAAACGTGAAACGTCAATCAGAAATGGTTGACGTTTCACGTTTTACGTTTCAGATGTGCGAACCTTGCAACCAATCGTGTGCTATAATTTTTTCTGAAACAATCTCAACGGAGAGAAAACATGCCTTCCATGATGAAAGCGGTTGTCAAAACGCACGCGGGACCCGGTTTTGAATTGCGCGAGGTGCCGATTCCCCAAATCGGTCATCACGATATTTTGATTCGCACGCGCGCCACCTCCATCTGCGGCACGGACATTCACATTTACAATTGGGATACGTGGGCGGCGAATCGCATCAAGCCGCCTATCATCATCGGTCACGAATTTTGCGGTGATGTGGTAGAAATTGGCGCGCAAGTCACAGAGGTTCATATCGGTGATTTTATTTCTGCCGAAAGCCACATCGTTGACCACACCTGCGATTTGTGTCGCACGGGCATGGCGCACATTTGTCGTAACACGCAAATCATCGGCGTTGACCGTGACGGCAGTTTCGCCGAATACGTTGCCCTTCCCGCCGCGAACGCGTGGCACAATCCACCAACCATGGCTCCCGAAATCGCCGCGCTCGAAGAAAATTTTGGCAACGCTGTACACACTGCGCTTGAAACGCCCGTCGTCGCGCGCAAAGTTTTGGTGACGGGCTGCGGACCTGTTGGCGTCATGACAATTGCGGTTGCAAAAGCCGCCGGCGCGCGTGCAATTTATGCAAGTGACATTTCAGAATATCGTCTCGCTCTCGCGAAAAAAATGGGCGCGGATGTTACAGTAAATCCGATGCAAGAAAATCTGGTTACGCGCGTGATGGAGGAAACGAACGGCGAAGGCGTTGATGTTTTGTTGGAAATGTCCGGCGCGCCAAGCGCGATACGCGATGGCTTGACCTTACTGAAATCGGGCGGACACGCGGTATTGCTTGGACTGCCATCAAAGCCGTTTGAATTTGATTTGGCGAATTTGGTGATTATGAAAGGCATCACCGTTCACGGCATCGCGGGACGCAAACTTTGGGAAACGTGGTACGAAATTCGCGGTTTATTGCGAAGCGGCGCGGTGAACCTTGAACCCGTCATCACGCATCGTTTCAAGTTGGAAGAATTTCAAAAAGCGTTCGAGACGATGATGAGCGGCGATAGTGGAAAAGTTGTTTTGTTTCCTTAATTTTATTTGTCATTCCGAGCAAAGCGAGGAATCTCTAGTCGCGCTCTGAGATTTCGGCGATAAAGTCCATCGCAACTCTGCTTCAAAATGACAACCCGAACACAATGTCAACCAAACTCAACTGGATTCACGACGAACTCGACAATCTCAAACAGCAAAATCTCTACAACACCATCCGCACCATCGAATCACCGCAAGGCGCGTGGATTGTGGTGGATGGCAAACGCGTGCTCAATTTTTGTTCCAACAATTATTTGGGACTCGCCAACGACGCGCGTTTGAAAGAGGCGGCTCAAGCCGCCATTACAAAATTCGGCGTCGGTCCTGCGGCAGTGCGTTCGATTGCGGGAACGCTTTCGCTGCACAACGAATTGGAAAAACGGCTCGCGGAATTTAAAGGTGTCGAGGCGACGATTTCATTTCAGTCGGGATTCAATTCCAACGGCGCGGTGATTCCCGCGCTCGTCGGGAAAGAGGATGTGATTTTTTCCGATGAATTGAATCATGCGAGCATTATTGACGGCGCGCGTTTGTCGGGTGCGAAAATTGTGCGGTACGCGCATAATGACGCGGAAGACCTGGAGACTAGAATACTAGAGACTAGAGACTATCGCCGCGCGCTCATTATCACCGATGGCGTATTCTCAATGGACGGCGACATTGCGCCATTGCCGCAAATCGTCGAGGTCGCAGAACGTCACGACCTGATGCTGATGGTGGACGACGCGCACGGCGAAGGCGTACTCGGACGCGGCGGACGCGGCATCGTGGACCATTTTGGAATGCATGGACGCGTGGATGTTGAAGTCGGAACCATGTCAAAAGCGTTCGGCGTTGTCGGCGGATACGTCGCGGGCAAAAAAGAAATCGTCGAATGGCTGCGTCAGCGCGGACGCCCGTTTCTTTTTTCCAGCGCGGTGACAGCAGCAGACGCGGCGGCGTGTTTGCGCGCGGTGGATATTTTGGAAGAATCAACGGAACTCGTAGAAAAATTGTGGAAGAACGCGCGCTATTTCAAAACAGAAATGCAGCGTCTCGGCTTTGACACGAGCGCAAGCGAAACGCCCATCACGCCCGTCATGCTCGGCGACGCGCAGCTCGCACAAAATTTTTCCCGCGCGTTATTCGACAATGACGTATTCGCGATGGCAATCAAGTATCCGACAGTCCCACAAGGCAAAGCGCGCATTCGCGTAATGATTAGCGCGGCGCATTCGCGCGAGGATTTGGACAAAGGGCTGGAGGTGTTTGGAAAAGTGGGAAAAGAGTTGGAGGTAATTCGATGAGACTCGGCGTTCATGTATCCATCGCAGGCGGCGTTGATTTAGCCATTGAACGCGGCGTCGCGTTGAAATGCGATGCGATTCAAATTTTCAACAAGAACAACAATCAGTGGAAAGCATTTGCGATTTCAGATGAAGTTGTCGCGCGTTATAAACAGAATTTGAAAAATTGTGAGATTCATCCTGTGGTTTCGCACGCATCGTATCTCATCAATCTCGCGACGAGCGACCAGGCATTGTGGGAAAAATCGCGTGATTCCTTTGCCGAAGAATTGGAACGCTGTGACCGTTTGGGAATTCGTTACCTTGTTGTGCATCCCGGCTCGCACATGGGCGCGGGCGAAGAGTACGGCTGTGCGCGCGTTGCCGAAGCATTGAACGAAATTTACGCGCGCAAAAAAATAAAATGTGTAACGACGATTGAACACACGGCGGGACAGGGCAACCACATCGGTTACAAATTTGAACACCTCGCCGCGATTCGCAAGGGTATGAACGACAAGAAGAAATTTGCTGTGTGCTTTGACACGTGCCATCTCGTCGCGGCAGGTTACGATTATTCCACGCCGGAAAAATACGCGGCGATGATGGATGCGTTCGACAAACTTGTTGGGTTGAAAACACTCAAGGTCGTTCATTTCAACGACAGCAAAACACCGCTCGGCTCGCGCGTAGATAGGCACACGCATATCGGAAAAGGCACCGTCGGGAAAAGCGGCTTTCGTTCGTTTCTGACCGACCCGCGTCTTGCCGAAATTCCGGGACTGCTCGAAACGCCCACCGATGGGACAGGCAAAGACGAAAAGCGCAACCTCGCCGCGCTGCGGAAATTCGCATTGCCATAATTTCAAAAAAAAAGAATCTCGCCTCCCTTTACATACGTAATCATTTGTAAGCGCTCCAAAGAAAGGCAAACGTATGTCAAATCGAAATTCGGCGCTGGTCCTCATCGGCGCGTTGGCAAGTTGTTTTGTATTGTTTGTTTGCGCGGGACTCGTCGTCGGTGGTTTTTATTTTTTCAACAGCGGCGTCAATCCCATCGCCGCGTTACGCGCGCCCGCCGCGCGCGACCAAATCGCGTTCATCGGGAATGACTTGAATCTCTATGTCGCGGATGCCGCGAACGGAACCACCACGGCATTGACACACGATGGCGGCACCGAACATGTTTACAATTTTCCCACCTGGTCACCCGACAATCATCGCCTCGCGTTTGTCGGTTACGCCTTTGAAAATGGCGCGCCCAAAGAAGGCACGCTGTATACCATCTCGCCGACGGGTGAAAATTTAACGCCCGTTTACAAGACGCCCGAAAATTTTCCGTTTTATTTGTACTGGTCGCCCGACAATCAAATCATTAGTTTTCTCGCCAACAAGGATGCGCAGACGATTGCGCTGAATGTGGCGCGCGCCGACCAACCCGATTCCAAACAAGAAGTGGATTCAGGCGCGCCGTTTTACTGGGCGTGGTCGCCCGACGGTTCCAAAATGCTCACACACGTCGGCGGCACGCGTTCCGAGAGCGACGACGCGCGCCTCGCGTTGTTGACCTTTAACAACAACGTCAAGGAATCGCTGCCTGCCGCGCCCGGGCAATTTCAAGCGCCGCAATGGTCAGCCAACGGCAAAATTTTATTCTCTACGCAAGATGAGGCAGGACAGTCCATCGCGTTGAGCGACGCGGACGGCACGCAAATCAAAAAATTGGCGACATATCGCGGGCGCGCTTCGTTTGCGCTTTCGCCCGATGGCGCGCAGGTCGCGTATATTCTGACCGATACAAACAGCCGCTTGCCCCATCTCGGCGCGGTGCGTGTGGTTAGTGCAAACGGCGAGAACACGCACATTGTTTCCCAAACTGACCCCGCGCTCGCGTTTCTCTGGTCGCCTGACAGCACCAAACTCGCGTATCTCACCGCGACAGTCAGCCAGCAGAATCAATCAAATTTCAATTTTCGCGCGCTGCCGCCGCTCGCTTCGACCGCGCCTGAAAAATTTTTGGACGCGCCGAACATGAATCAAGGTGGGCAGCTGCAATTGTTGTTGACGTGGAATGTGTGGGAGCGCGCGACGGACGCCTCACACGCGGTTGCTTCGTTCGTACCCACCGGCAGTTTCCTCAGCGTCCTGCCCTATTTTGACCAGTACGCGAATTCCTCAACCTTCTGGTCGCCCGACAGTCAAGCGCTGGTGTATACGGCGCGCGACGCGGAAAATACCGGTTCCGTTTATATCGCCGACGCGGTGGGCAACCAGCCGCCGCGCAAAATCGGCGATGGCTTGATTGCATTTTGGTCGTGGAAATAAATTGCGTCCAGCGAGGAGCCGAGTCCCATTGCGCGCGGTCATTATTCACAATCCCAGTTCGGGCACGAGCACCCATCACGCGGCGTTGGACGCGGCAATGACTGCGCTGCGCGCGTCGGGCTGGCGCGTGGAGGCGCGCGAAACGCGCGCGGGCGGCGACGCGACGCGCTTGGCGCGCGAGGCAGCGGACGGGGGTATTGACGTGGCGTTTGCGATGGGCGGGGATGGAACGCTCAACGAAGTAGCGAACGGCGCGCTGGATTCTCAAACCGCCGTGGGCGTTTTGCCGCTCGGCACAGCAAACGTGTGGGCACTCGAGATGGGATTGCCGCTCGATAATTTGGAACGCGCGACACAGATGCAGGCGAATGCGCGTATCCGTCAAATAGATGTAGGCATCGCGCAGGGTGGAACGAAAAAGGCGCGCTTTGCGCCGCGCGCCTTTCTCTTGAGCTGCGGCGTCGGTTTGGACGCGGCGGTCATCAAGCAGGTGGAACGTGACCGCGACAACAAGCGCCGCTTTGGCAAAATTTTTTTTCTTGCGGTCGGTTTTCGCGAAGCGCTCCAATATCGCGGGCATCGCGTGCGCGTGCGCGTGGACGGCATCACCTACCGCCGCCGCGTTCTGCTGGCGCTGACGAGCAACACGCAGTTGTACGGCGCGATGGTGCGTCTGCCGCCGAATGCGCGCATTGACGATGGGCTGCTCGACGTGACCTTATTGCACGGCGACAACGCACTGCATTCGGCGTGGCATTTCATTCGACTCGGCGCGGGCTTTTTTGAACAGCAGCCCGACATCGAACATTATCGCGGGCGCTTTATTGAAATTCACGGCGACAAATTGCCTGTGCATGTGGATGCGGAACCGCTTGGGACAACGCCCGTGCAAATTCGCATCAAGCCCCGCGCGCTGCGCGTGTTGGTGCCGGAAACGGCGAATCGAGATTTGTTCACGACGAATGACCAAAGACCAAGGACGAACGAACCTTCGTCTTTGGTCGTTCGTCCTTGGTCAAAATGAACGAATTAAAACCCAACGCCCCCGTCCGCCGCTTTGACGTGTTCGCCGAATACAGTCGCCTCGACGCGTTGAAAAAAGGCGAAAGCGCCGCGCAAGCAAAAGGATACGGCATCTGGCTCGCCAAAGTTGTCGCGGCGAAAAAATTTCGCAAGAGCGACGGAGCGAAAGAGAAAACGCGCGACGGAGAAAAAGAAAAAAAGGTCACGCGCAAAAAATGGCGCGACCTTTCGGGCATTCCGCAAACGGACAAACTTTTTGATAAAGAAATTGTGAATCGGATGGGCAAAGAGTTTTATCGCGATGTGTTTGCGCCTGCGATTCAAGAGGCGTTTGATGAGGGCAAAGAATATCGTGCGATACGCGACGCGATACGGAGAGAATGGAAACCTGAAAAATAACTCTATGCTTCTTGCAACTCGTAATTCACCGCTTTTGGTTGTGTGACCACTTTTGACGCGGACAAAATTTCAAAGCGCACAATTTTCCCGTCATAATCAAAGTCCGCAATCACGCCAGGGCGCACTTCATCTGACTCACGAATTCGCTCCTCGCGCAGTGTGATTGTCAACGTGTCGGTTTCTTTGTCATACACAATTTTCATCTTTATTCGCCTTTCATATATCTGGCAATCTTGGAAGTTTTGTACACCGTTACGATTACCAATTCAGTGTCAGTCTCTTCGACAACCACGCGCAACAACATTTCCTCATCCACAATCAAATCGTGATACCGCCGCATGTAAATCTTGCGAAAATCATAACCCACTACAATTCGCTCTGGTTGCTCCACCGCGCGACGAACCTCGTCCACTGAAATTTCACGAACTTGTAGGTTGTTTAGCGTGTGCGGCGGAATTCGCAGTGTTTTCATCCTTCCAAATTATACCGCGAATTGTTTCCCCGATTTCTCGCATTCCCTTTTCGTTGTTCGTTTCTCGCTTCTTCAATCTCTAATCTTCAAATTCTATTCATACCGCAACACTTCCTTCACCCTCATCCGCGCTGCTGCCATCGCGGGAATCAGACTCGCGCCTGCCGTGATAACGAGCGCGAATACCAAACTCACCAACACCATTTGCGGCGTAAAGACATAGGTCAAGTGAAACAAGACTGCTTCCATCACGCGCGTCAGAATCAAACCGAGCGGATAGCCCAACACAATTCCAATCAACCAGCCGCCGACGCCAAACGCCAGTCCTTCCGTGAGAAATGCTTGCATCACATTCGCATCACTCGCGCCGACGGAACGCAAAATGCCAATTTCGCGGCGTCGTTCCAACACATTCAGCGTAATCGTGTTCACTACGCCGAGCGCGCCAATGAGACCGACCAACACACTCATCGCCGCCAACGCAATCGTCAAAATCCGCGTCTGCTCTTTCGCGCCTTTTACTTCGCGCACCGCGCTGTCGCTGCCCATCTGATAGCGATTGAATTTTCGCGCAATCGCGTCGAGCTGCGCTTCCACACCCTCAACATCATGTTCCGCAAAACTCGCCGCAAAAAAAGTTGCCCAACCTTCGCGCCCTTGCATTTTTGCCACAACCGTTTCGGGAATAAACACTTTGCCCGCAACGTCACTGCCGAGAAAAACGGAATTGTCAATCGCAATGCCTACAACGCGAAATGCGCGCAAATCGCCGCCCGTATCTACGTGAACCATATCGCCCAGATGAACGCCGAGCGATTCCACCAAATCCGTCGAAATCACTGCCTCATCGCTCGCGCCCGCGTCGTACCAACGTCCTTGCTGCAAATTTGGAATATACAGCTGCGTATCCGCAGGCAAGCCCCACACCCGCGCGCGCGCCGCGTTCGCGCCTTGCGTTTCTTTGGTATCCGCGCGCGTGACCCACGCGTTCTGTAACGACCACACCTCTGCTCGTTCAACCCCTTGCACGCTTGTCAACGCCGCGCGCATATTGTCGCCCACATATTCGCCGAACCACACCCACGCGTCCGCGCGATACGTGTGAAACAAATCATCAATCGCAAAATCTACGGACGCGCTCACCGCTTGCGCGGCGAGCGACGTTGCGACCGCGACGCCTATCACTAACATCGTCACCAGCGCGCGCGATTTGCGGCGCGCGAGATTGCGAACGGACATTGCGGCAAGCGGCGGCAGGGCGACAATTTTTTGCAGCGCGCGGTCCAAACTGCCCGCGCCGTACGTC
Organism: Chloroflexota bacterium; assembly: GCA_029778615.1. Classification (GTDB taxonomy): domain Bacteria; phylum Chloroflexota; class Anaerolineae; order UBA4142; family SHND01; genus SHND01. The sequence goes on from JAKOPZ010000185.1 coordinate 18,663, forward strand.
GGCGTAATGCCGTATGCTTCGAGCGCGCGCTTGACGGGAATGCGCGTCGCGGCAAGCGCGGGAATCATTCCTGCAAACAGCGTAACGCCAATGCCGACCAGCGCGCCGAGTGCGATGCCGAGCGGCGAGACATTGAAATCTACAGGCAAATTGAGCAGCGCGCCGATAAACACCATCAAACGCCAGCTTGCCAACGCGCCGACGACCAAGCCCAAGCCCGTGCCGACGATGCCGTAAACCAACGCCGAGAGTAAATACACCAACATCACTTGCGCGCGCGTTCCGCCCAATGCTTTCAATGTCCCAATCTCGCTGATTTGTTCTGTCACAATCGCGGCGAGCGTGTTGGCGACGAGAAAGCCGCTCGTCACCAAACCGACGACAGAAAAAATCGCCAGCACCGCGAGCAGCGCGTCCAATTCGCGTTTGCCCAAATAATTTTGAGGATCGCGAATCGTCGGCGCATCGTGTTGAATCTGGCGGCGGTCGAGCAGCTGTGAAATGTTGCGCGCGGTTTCTTGCGCGGAGGCAATCTGGTTCACTTGCACGCGCAATCCGTTCGCGCCTGACGCGCCGAGCAATCGAATTACATCACTCGACGGCGCGTACATGGTCGCGTAATCGAGCAATGACGCGCTGGGATAATTGGGCGTTTGAATCGCGCCGACGAGCGTAAAGGTGCGGTCTGGCTCGCCGCTGTTACCGCGACACGTGAGCGTGTCGCCGAACGCAAGCGGAATGACATCGCGCGCCGATTCTTCGATAACGACTTCACCGTCATTTTGCGGAAAACGTCCCGCGCGCAAAAAGATTTGGTCTACGCGCATGGTTTGGAAATCCGCGACGCCGTGCAAATACACATCGCGCGCGGGGTTGTCGCGCCGCGCGCCCATGTCCCAGCGGCACCGCGTAAAAAAATCCACGCGCAATTCGGCGTCGCGCACATTTTCAATTTCCCCCAGTGTGCGCGGCAGCGACGCGGGCGCGTTCCAGACCCAGTACGAAATGTCCGCTTGCGATGCGTTCGCGTATGCTGCTTGTTGCGCGCGCGCGAGATGTTGTCCGGTGGACACAATCGCGACCACGCCGCCCACGCCAATCATTATTCCCAAGAGCGTGAGCAGTGAACGCACGCGGCGTTTGGTCACATCGCGATACGCTTTACGAAAAAGAGCAAACAACATATATAATCCGCGCACTATGCGATTCTTGCTTTTAACATTTCCCACCCCAGTGCTCGTGCTGCTCATCGTCGGCGGCAGCATCGCGCTCAGCGTCGCGTTGACGTATCTCGTGCGGCGGCGCGTGGACGAACAAACGCATCAAGCGAACAATGAAGTTGCCGGATTTATTTTTGCCGCCGTCGGCGTGGTGTACGGAGTGCTGCTCGCCTTTATGGTGCTGGTAGTGTGGCAAGAGTTTGAGGAAGCGCAATCCAGCATCGAACACGAAGCCAATGTCGCGGTCAACATTTATCGCCTCGCGCAAGAATTGCCCGCGCCCTACGCGTCGCGGCTCCAAGTGGATATTGTCGAATATACCGAACGCGTGGTGAATCAAGAATGGGCGACGATGCAAACGGGCGACGCGAGTCCTGACGTGGACGCGACGATTGAAAAAATGTGGACTGAACATCGCGCGCTCCACGAAAGCAATCTGCCGCTCAGCAGTCACGAAGGCGAACTCTTTGATTCGATTCAATCGCTGACCGATTTGCGCCGCATTCGTTTGTTGGAAAGCCGTTTGGAAATTCCGACGCTGATGTGGATTCTGCTCATCGGCGGCGCGGCAGTCACCCTCGGGTTCACGCTGTTTTTGCGCGCGCCCAACTGGAAGGCGCATTTGTTGATGGCAGCAATGTTCTCCGGTCTCGTCGCATTCGTTTTGCTCCTCATCGTCGAACTCGATAATCCGTTTACGGGCGATGTCCACGTCCCGCCCACCGCGTTCCAACTCGCGCTGCAACTTTTTTCAAAATTGAAATAGCCGCTCGTTTTCCCCCACAACATTCCGGCAGAAAAAATTTACGGCGGCGGCGTGAACCCCGGACGCGGGGTCGCGTTGGGCGAACCCTGCTGCGCGTTGCGCGCGAGCAAACGCGTGTACGCAATCACATCCAAAATTTGGTCTTGCGAAAGTTTGTTGCCCCACGCGGGCATATAACCGCGTCCGTTCAAAATCGTCGCATACAGATATTGTTCGTCGTGCAATAACACATGCGTCGTCAAGTCAAACGGTTTCACCGGCAGCGATGCCGCGCCCGGTCCATCGCCGTATCCTTTTTCGCCGTGACAGACCGCGCAGTTTTGCTCATAAATCGTTTGTCCCGTTGATGCGCGCGTAGTGTTGACGGGAATGTTTTGATTCGCAGCAGTGGTGCCGTTTACCGCGTCAATAAAAAGTCCAATGCCCAACAGCACGGACGCTGCGCCAATGCCCAGCATCACGAGCCGCGCATTCTTGGCGCGTTTCCCGCCGCTCCCAACCAACAACACCACCACACCCACAACCACCATCACCAACGCGCCGTCGCCTTCCAAATCGCCTGTGATAAATCCAGCCGGACGCGGCGAACCTTGCACCGCTGTCGTGAGCGGACTCGATGGTCCTTCTGCAACAGGCGCAACGGTCGGCGCGGGCACAACATTCGTCGGCGCCTCGATGGCAATATCGGGACTGTCAAAATCTTGATAATACTGCATCATGTAATGGCTCGTCGTCACCATTCCAAATTGCAGTACGCGTTTGTCGTCTTGGGCAATCCAATACGCGTAATGGATTAACTCACTGCCGCTCGTATTCGGCGTGTCAAACAAAATGATTTGCGCGGGGACGTTGCCGATTTTATCAGCGCGTCCAAAAATGGCGGACTGTGCCGTGTCGGCAAAATCAAATTTCGGAAACGCAAAATTTTCCACACGCGCGCGCAGCGTCCACGAGCCGTCTTTGTTTTGATAATATTGGTCCGCGCCGATGGCGATGGATTCGCCCTGTCCCACGATTTGAAATTTTGTTTTGTCCGGCGCTTGATAATCAAATAACGAAATTGCCACGCCATTCGCGCCATCGTTCAACTGCTGTGTCGAACGCAGTGTCTTGAGCGCATTCATTTTTTCCTGCGCGCGCGCCAGCTCAAGCTGCGCAATCATCACCGGCGGAACGTTGGTCGCAACCTGCGGCTGGATATAGTACGCAAAATCAACGGATTGGTCATTCAAGCCCTGCCGCCTGACGGTCACTTTGATTTTCCACATGCCTTCGAGCGAAAGATAATTTCCTTCCGCCGCGTACTGATTTTCGCCGCGCGGTTCCGCGTTCACATTCTGCGCGCCCGTGTCCTCGTTCAAGTACATGAAATTGAAAATCACGCGCTGAACGTTCGCGAGCGGATTGCCGTCGCGGTCGGTGACACGTGCGTTGAACAGCGTTGGCGCGTTCGGCTTGGGACCAAGTTCCAGCAGTACCTGCACATCGTCCGCTGGGAAACCTTGCAAAACAATCGGGCGCTCCGGCTGTGTTTCCACAATCGGCGCGTTCTCTTGCGTCGGTTCAGAACGCGGCGGCGGCGACAGCGTTAACACACCCGCCAAAAAAATCGCGCTCACGCCAAGCAGCACTTCTGCCGCCACCGTGACACGAAAACGCGAAAATAATCGTGCCGTCTGTGCGGGTTCTGACACAAATTTACGAAAGCGCGGCGAGAGAAAAAGCAGGTTCATCGCGCCAAACACAATCATCACCGCGAACAAGCCCACTTTGACGAGCAGCGCGTCGTTGTACATGGTTTCCGTGAGTTGGGCGAGAGTGGGGAGTGCGCGCGTCGTAAAAATATCGAGCGCGGGAATTTGTTGGAGCGAGTTGTAAAGACCCGTGAGGAAAATGATGGGCGTTGCCACGAGCGCGACAATGGAAAATTGCGGAATCAGCCAAGCCATCCACGCGCCGCGCGTTTTGGCATCCAGCGCGCGCCAGATAAACGGCATCACCCACGCAAACGAAAACAGTCCGCCGACCCATAACGCCACACACAACAAGTGCAGCCAATCGGCAAGCACGGGCAGCGAATAATTGCCCGCCGCGGCGGAATGGCTCAACAACGAACGCGTAAACAACGCGACGTTGCCAATGACAATCAATGCGTAATCATAGAATGGCACGGTGACGCACCGCGTTTCCATAAAGACCAGCACCGCGCACGCCGCCACAAGCCCCGCGCGCAGCAGCCACAACGTCCCAAAACGCGAATTGAACAGAATGGTCGAAATCGCGGTAAACGAAATTTGGTCGGCAACCAGACTCGCCTGCTGTGCGAGTTCGACGACGTTGCTCACAAAAAACAAAACAAACGCGAGCGCAATCATTTGCTGCCAACGCGTGAGCGCGATTTTGCGCGCCGCTTTGTTGGCTTGCACCGCGTCGAGCGAGCGGTCGAGCAAAAAGAAACGAAAGATGAAACCGCCGACGAGCGCGAGGAGGGCAATCAGACTCAACGCGCGCGCCCCCGCCGAGAGCGGCGTGAGTTCATTCGGCGCAGTGGACGCGCCCGAATCCACCGGCACCGCCGCCGCACCTGCCGTATTTCCGACGCCGAATGCGAAAACGCCGCGCGTAATATGTCCGTCCGTCGCGGACAACACATTCCACAAAACGTTATAGTTGCCGTCGCTCAGCGGCTTGAGCGGCACAATAACGGACATGGGGTCGCCCGGGACAGGTTGCAATTCGCCCGTGTCCACGCGCTGCTTTTGCGCGTCAACCACTTGCACTTGACTGAAACTAATTTCAACAGCTTCGTCGAACCACAATTGCACTTGCGTCGGCGCCGCGCCCAAAACAGAATTGGGCGCGGGCGTCGCTTTGACCAAACGCGCGTGCGCCGAAACCGTGCTGACGGTCAGCGCCAGTAAAAACAATGCTGCGGCAAAACGCAACCAAAATTTCATTTCAACACACTCACTCTGATTCACCTTGCGCCGAACGCATACGCCAAAACAAAACTCCAACGGCAATCAACACGACCACTCCCGCGCCAATTAAAAAGCGCGAAATGAGGTCGACGGTGGTGTTGCTCATTGGCGCAACGGGCGTGGGCGTCATTGCCACCCCGGGCAGCTGCGGTGTCGGCGTCGGCGGAACAACGACATTGACGCCAAATTGAAATTCGCCGTTTGTCAATCCTTGGTCTACCGTATCCAACACTTGCCATTTCACCGTGTAAATTCCCGGCGGCATTTTTGCCGTGTCGAGCGAAACGACCAGGGTATGATTGTCTTCGGGATAAAAATGCGTATCGTTTTTATCCACGCGCTGTCCTTGCGCGTCGCTCACCATCATGGAAATGTTGGTGGGATTCAACGGGTCGCTAAATTGACAAATGAGTTCGGCAGGGGGTTTTGAAACTGTCATTCCAAAACGCGGCAAACATGCGAGCGGAATCGCATGAGCAGAAACAATCTGCGTGGCGCACAATCCGGCGAGGAGGACAATGACGAGGGCGATGATTTTTTTCATGTGGAAACGCGCGGGCGCAAGCGCAGACCGAGAATCAATAATCCAATCACGGTGATAGTAAATACGCCCATCAAAGGTGCGAACCACGCGCGATTAAAAATGGGGTCGTGATTTTCCACCGGCGCGGCGAGCACCAAGATTTCATCGGACGCGAGAATTGTTCCGTCCGGCGCATACAGCTCTGCCTTGAGACGATGCGGACCCGACGGATTCGGAATGGTGATGTTGGTTGTCGTTCCGCCATTCACGATGCCTTGCCGTTCGCCGTCAATCAACACTTGCCATGTATAGTTTTCATTCGCTGCGACACCGGTAATTTCTACGGTAACCGTAATTTCGCCCAACTCGACATTTCTGCGGTCAGCCGGTTTCACAAAGCGAATGGCAGCTCCGGATTGCGCGTGTGCGACGATGGGCAGAAACAACATCGCCGCCAAAAGGATAAAGAGCATTCGTTTCAAGTTCGCCTCACAAATTTCGAAAACCCACTACCGCCATTGCCAACGCGCCGAGCAAAAACAGAATCGCGACGGATTGAATGACCATGCGCCCAACACCTTTTGGCGCGTCGGCGGGCAAGAGAAAAGAATAACTAATGACCGCGAAAAAGATTAACGCGAGCGCCAGGTCAAATTCCCAATGCCCTGTCAAAATGCCGCCGTGCGCTGTGATAGTCAGCACATGCGGTAATGGCGGAAAAACACTCCAAACGTTCATGGTGAGATAGGATGGGGAAGAAAAATCTTCCCCATCCTTTTTTCTCTCGTGCTTGGTTCACGACGCCCTATCGTCGCGCGCGGGCAACCACGAGCGCGCCTCCACCAACACACAACAATCCAAACAGGACAAGCAGTCCGAGTCCGACATTATTCATGTCACCGCCCGTTGACGGCAAAGTTGTCGCAGGCGCGGCTTGCGTCGGCGCAGGCGTTGGCGCGGCAGCCGTTTCCGTTGGTACGGCAGTCGCGGTCGCGCTTGACATCGCTTGCGTCGGCGCCGCTGTCGCGGTGGCTTGCGCTTGTCCCGCCGCTTCGACGTTAACATGCACGTGCGTGCTCAACGCGTCCATGTGTTCGCTCGTTGCCAAATCTACGCGCAGTTCATGGCGTCCGGGTTCCAGATTCAGCGTGGTCGAAGTCTGCGCGCCTTCGCCCATCAATGCCAGGTTGCCGTCCACATAGAAATGCAGGTGCGTGCCATTTTCGCCGAGCGTCATGCCGTCCACCTGCGCTTCGACCTTGACGTCACCGGCAGGCAGAGTTGCATTGTCAAGCGGTGCGAGAATTTTGAGCATAACTTGTTTCCCATCAATCATGGCTTGCGCCATGCTGTGGTCTGCGCCGTCATCCTGCCCCATCGCTTCGGGTGTCGTGGTTTGGTCCATCGAACCCATGTCCATACCGTGACCGACGGTGAACTTGAACTCACCGCTCGCGTCGTCGCCGTCAGCGGCAGAAACGGTTTTCCATTTCACCGTGTACACGCCGTCTTTTACCATTGCCGTATCGAGCGAAACGGAAATCGTCACGCGGTCCGCGTCGTTCAAATCCACGGCCGAATCTTTTTTGTCCACTTGCATACCGCTCGCGTCAAAGACGCTGAGCGACGAGCCGTCCGGATTCATCGCTTCCGATGTTTTGCAGACAACCTTGTCAGGCGCGGTTTCCACCGTGCTGTTCATTTCGGGCGTGCAGCTTGAAATTTCCGCGTGTGCTTGCGCGACTGACAAGCGCACCACCGCGCCGAGCGCGAGCAACATGCACGCGCCGACAAAAAACGCGATTACTTGTTTCACGAGAATTCCCTCCGTGGAATAAATAATTTTAGGACTTGCGCTTGTCATTTCGAACCCCTCAATCCTTCGGGGTAAACTCTGTGAGAAATCTCGCACTTTACCGAGATTTCTCGCAGAGTCGGCTCGAAATGACATCTGAGCCCAAGTCCTGAGTTTTTTCAGTTTACTGCGTCGAGATTAACGCGGAATTAGAGATTGGGCGGAGGTTCAGGCGGGGTGTAAAACACATCAAAAACAAACGCATCCTGCCAACGCAGTGCGACCGGCGGCGCGTTCAACGGGGAGATTTCAATACGGGTTGGATGCACCAGCGCGGATGTGAGGGTGGACAGCGAAAGCGCGCTCGCCGCGTCGGGAACGGAACCCATCACGGCGTGATTCTGGTTTTGAGTGGGCGCGGCGCACGATTGTTCCGCCGCAAACATCATGCCGAGACGATGTTCGCGCAAATGCTCTTGCCAGAGGCGTTCCGAAATGACGCCGCGCGTAATGTGCGCGTGCGGCAAAATAAAACCCCACGACGGCGAAAGCGCGACGACGACAAATTGAACGCTCAACCACAACACCAACAAAAGAGTGAGCGCTCGCTGTCGCAAATCCAATTCAACACGCATGGGTTTGCATTATACCGTCTCCAACGCCCAGCGCGAAACCCACCGTCGCGCGACATTTTCGCACTAAACTTTAGCGCCAATCTACCTTGACGCTGCGTCGCTCGCCTTCAAAGTCTTGGTAAAAGACACGGCGATTTTGCATTCCATACTCAAACACTTGGCGCACAATTTGCACATCGGTTGCGCAATAGCGTTCCAAGCGCGCTTGATAATACGCGCCCAGTTCGTGCGCGCGGTCCGCGCCTTCGTGGTCGTTCGCCTCGCGCAGGGCATACGCGTATTTTTGTTTTAACTGCGCGGCGATGCGGTACCAAATGACGGCGAGCGCGGCAGTCCCCTGTTTTTCGCGGCGCAGTGTGCCTTGCGCCAACGCGTTCAATGCCAAGCGATAGCCGATGCGATTTTCCAAATCAATTTGCAAATCCAGCGTGCGTGAATCAAACAAGCGTTTCAACTCTTCCGGAGAATTTGGAATTTCAACCTTGTCAATTTTTTTCGCCGGCGCGCGTTTCTCGTTTTTCACCAACGGCGTTTCGGCGCGCGTCCAGAAATAATTGTACGCGAGCACTGCGTTGTCGAACTGTTTGCTGCTGAATCCCACCACGCGCTCGTGCAGCAAAAGATGGTCGCCCATCGCGTCAGCGCGATAAAAGATTTGTTCCTTGTGACATTCGCACCAGGTCACACCAATCGAAAAATGCAGCGCGCGGACTGCAGAGGACTGGTCTTCGAGGGTGAGGTCGAGGAGTTCTTTGGTTTCGAGGTCGTAGAAAATGTCGGACATAGTTCAAAAATTATACACCTTGCGCGCCCGCGCGAACATCGTTACAATGCGACTTGTGGACGCCATCCTCACCCACGAGAACGCCGACCTCGACGCGCTGGCATCGCTTGCCGCCGCGAAAAAATTGTATCCCAATGCGGTGGCGCTTGCCCCGCGCCGCTTGAATCGCAACGGGCGCGATTTCCTCACGCTCTATGGTGAACCGTTCGACTTTACGCCGCAAGACCAGGCGCCGCGTCGGCGGTTCAAGCGCGTGCTGCTCGTTGACACGCAAACGCTTCCCTCCGCGCGCGGCATTGCCGATGCGCCAACCATTCACATTGTGGACCATCATCCGCTCGCGCGCGCGCTCGACGAGCACACGACGTTTAGCGGTGGTGATGTGGGCGCGACGACGACGCTGTTGGTGGAAGCGCTGCGCGAACGCAATGTCGCATTGACGCGGCTCGAAGCGACTTTGTTCGCGCTCGGCATTTATGAGGATACCGGCTCGCTCACCTATTCCTCCACCACCGCGCGCGATTTACAAGCCGTCGCGTATTTGGTCGAACACGGCGCGTCGTTTGACCTCATTGGCGAATTTTTGCGTCAGCCGCTCGCCGCCGACCAACGCGCGTTATACAACCAACTCTTGCGCCGCGTGACCTTGCAGGAAATCGGCGGACAAACGATTTTGCTCGGCGCAGTGCGCGTACAAGATTACGTCCAAGAAATTTCAACGCTCGCGCATCAACTGATGACGCTGTACGACCCGAACGCGTTATTCCTGCTCGTGCAAATGCGAAACGAAATTCAACTCGTCGCGCGCTCCAAGTCCGAAGCGATTGACGTGGCAGACATCGCGCGCGCGTTCGGCGGCGGCGGACATCCGACCGCCGCCGCAGCATTGATTCATTCGCGCGGACTCAAAACACAGCAGAAAAAATTATTACAGCTGTTGGCAGAACACATCAAACCGCGCACCACCGTTCACGATATCATGTCGTACGGTGTGCGCGTGCTCGCACCGAGCGATACCATCGCGCACGCGGCGGAACAAGCGCGCCGCTGGGGACACGAAGGATTTCCCGTCGTCGCAAAAAAGAAACTCGTCGGCGTCCTCACGCGACGCGAGATTGACCGCGCGCTGCATCACAAATTGCAAAAGCAGCCCGTCGCGCGTTTCATGAGCGAACCGCTTTCGGTTACGCCCACCGATTCGATTGAACAACTTCAGCGCGTGATGATGGAGCACAGTTTGGGACAACTGCCCGTCGTTGAACAAGGCAACATTGTCGGCATCGTCACGCGCACCGATTTATTGAAACTGTATTCCGAGACCGCGCGCCCCGCGCGCAACGCCGAATTTGTCGCGCGGTTGGAACGCGCGCTGCCGCGCGATGTACTGCTGTTGGTACGCAACGCCGCGCGTCTCGCGCGCGAGTTGGGCTTTTCCACGTATCTCGTCGGCGGCTTTGTGCGCGACCTCATCATTGGGCAAGCGAATCTCGACATTGACATTGTCGTCGAAGGCGATGCGATTCAGCTTGCACAGCGGTTGGCAGACCAATACGGCGGGCGCGTCCACACCCACGCGCGCTTTGGGACCGCCAAGTGGATTTTTCAAGACGAAAAGTTGCATCTCGATTTTGCGACGGCGCGCACGGAATTTTATGAATATCCGTCCGCGCTGCCCGATGTGGAGCGCAGTTCGATTAAACTCGATTTGCACCGCCGCGATTTCACCATCAACGCGCTCGCGCTTTGTCTCGACCCCGAACGCTACGGCGCGCTGCTCGACCCGTATGGGGGCGAATTTGATTTGCAGCGCGGCATCATTCGCGTCTTGCACAATCTTTCCTTCATCGAAGACCCCACGCGGATTTTGCGCGCGGTGCGTTTTGAACAGCGGTTCGGTTTCACCATCGAAGCGCGCACCGCGCAACTGATTGACGACGCGCGCAATTTGTTGGAAAAAGTGAGCGGGCAACGTCTGCGCAACGAATTGGAACTCTTTTTCAATGAAGCCGAGCCGGAGCGCGCGCTGGCGCGCTTGCAAGAACTCGGCGTGCTCGAAAAAATTCAGGCGTCGCTCCAAGCCGACGCGTGGCTCGCGCAAAAATTTTCGCAGCTGCGCGCGGGATATACCCCCACGCCGGTTTTGTATCTCGGCGTTCTCGCGTATCGCTTGCGCACATCCGAAGCGCGCGCGCTCGCCAAACGCTTGAAACTCACCAACGGGGAATCTGAAATTCTGGTGCAAGTGGTGACGCTGCGTTTGCTCGAACGGCAGTTGAACACGGCGAATCTCGCGCCGAGCCGCGTGGTGGAACTGCTGGAACGCTTTGACGATGCCGCGCTCGCGGTATTTGCGATTGCGTCCGAGTCGGAACAAGCGGCAAGTTATGTGGACCGCTATCGCGCGGAATGGCGCGCGGTGCAATCCGACCTGACCGGCAGCGATTTGAAAAAATTGGGCTTGACGCCCGGACCGCGTTTCAAAGAAATTTTGCAGGCGCTACGCGCGCAGCGGCTGGATGGTAAAATCGCGAGCCGCACCGAAGAAGAATATTTTGTCCGCGCGCTGCTGGAAGGCGATTAGGATTTTGCTTGTGTAACATTTCGTGAGTTGGAGCGTAAAATGCTGTTGACCCGTTTCATCCCGTCACCTTACAACCGATGAGCAAGTATGGAGGAACCTCATGAGCACAGAACAAGCACACATGGACCCCGCCGGGACAGCCGAACCGCACGCGACAGAAACAAACACCGCCGGCAACGCGGGCGCCAAGACCACCGACACGGTCCTCGCGGATGAACTGCGCGAGTTCGGCAAACAACTGGAAGCAATGTTCCATACCGCGCGCACTTCCACACGCGGGCAAGAAATTGAAACGCAGTTGACCGCCGCGTGGCGCGATGTGGAAAAGGGCGTCAACAACGCGATTAACCAAGCGAAAGCGTCAGACCTCAAGGGCACCGTGCAAGGCACCGCACAATACGCCGCCGATGAAATTCAGACCGGCTTGGCAAAGGGTTTGAAAAGTCTGAATCAATGGCTCGCGCAAAAACGCACCGATATGGAAGAGAAACGCAAAACGCGTCAAGCCACCGCGTCCGCCGCACCAATGAGCGGCACGGCAGACAACGAAGTGGCAGACCGCTTTGGGAACGATGCGCCCGTGTTTGGGCAAGACCTGCATGTGCCGATGGAACCAGACCCCAAAGGCATGACGCAAGACAATCCGATTCAAGACCGGTTTGACAAAGAATAAAAAAAGACGGAGCGAAATGCTCCGTCTTTTTTTTGTGTTACAATCGCGTCGCACACGCGTTCTGTGAACGCACAAAAAAATTCCCCAACCTAGAAAGTTTCCTTCATGCCTCGCGTCTATGTCTCTCTTGATTTGGAATTTACCGGACTCAATCCCGAACACGATGCCATCCTCGAAGTCGGCGCGGTGAAATTTCGCGGCGACGAAATTCTCGACACGTGGACTTGCCTCGTCAATCCCGGACGCACGCTCACACAAAAAGTCGAACGTCTCACCGGCATTACACGCGCGGATATTGAACGCGCGCCGTCCTTCAATTCACTCATTCCTTCGCTCGGACGTTTCATTGGCGAAAATCCAATTGTCGGTCACACCGTTTGGCTCGACATGCAGTTTCTCCAACGCGGCGGAATGCGGTTGGCAAATCCCACGCTCGACACGTTCGAACTCGCTTCGATTTTAATTCCCTACGCCGCGCGCTATTCGCTCGCCCAACTCGCGCGCGAATTAAAAATCGAATACGCGACCAAACATCGCGCGCTCGAAGATGCCAAAGCCACACACCAACTTTTTATCGCGCTGCTCGACCGCGCGCAGCAATTGAACCCGAAAACGATTCAAGAAATCGCGCGCATTTCCGCAAAGAGCGATTGGTCGCTGCGCTATGTGTGGCAGGACATTCAACGCGACGCCGCGCGCAATGCGTTCACGGGCGGCTCGATTGGCGCGCAGCTCAAGGCGAAAGGCATTGCGCAAGACGACGAACATTTTGGCGTACTATTTTCGCGCGAAAAAAATGCGCGTCCGCTCAAGGCGAAAGCGACCAAGACGCCGCTCCAAGTGGACACACTGGAGCAAATGATTTCGCCGCAAGGACTTTTTGAAAAAGATTTTCCGGGTTTTGAATATCGCGCGGAACAAGTGGAAATGCTGCGCGCCGTCGCCACCGCGTTCAATGATAGCGGCGTGTTGTTGGTCGAAGCGGGGACGGGCACCGGGAAAAGTTTGGCGTACTTGCTTCCTGCGATTTCGTGGGCGGCGCAAAACAATGACCGCGTGATTGTTTCCACCAACACTATCAATTTGCAAGACCAACTTTCGCAAAAAGATATTCCCGCCATTCAAAAAGTTTTACCGCTCGAATTTAAATTCACCGTGTTGAAAGGGCGCAGCAATTATTTGTGCTTGCGTCGTTTCGATGCGCTGCGGCGTCAAGAAGCGCACACGCCCGAAGAAATTCGCGTCCTCGCCAAAATTCTCGCGTGGCTCCCTTCGACGACGACAGGCGACATGGCAGAACTGACGTTCACGCCGCCCGAACTTAAAGTCTGGGCGCGCCTCGCGAGCGACCCCGAACACTGCACCACCGAACGCTGCGCGAATCGTCCCGACAAATGTTTCTTTTTTCGCGCGCGCGAAAAAGCCGAAAGCGCGCATTTGGTGATTGTGAATCACGCGCTGCTCTTGTCCGACATGGCGCTCGAAAATCGCGTGCTGCCTGAATTTCAATATCTCATCGTGGACGAAGCGCATCACCTCGAAGCGCGCGCCACCGACGCGCTCGCGTTCGACGCGACACGTTCCTCGATTGACGCGTTGCTCCGCCAAATCGCGGGCGAACGCATTGGGCTGATTTACAATCTCGGCACCACGCTGCGTCATTCCAAAAAAGCGTCCGGCGCGCGCGATTTTCAACAAACGCTCGACCAAATCGAACGCGATGCAACGGGCGCGGGACGCGCGTCCTACGCATTGTTTGACGTGTTGGAACAATTTCTGGCGCACCAGCAAGACGGCGGCGAAAGTGACGCGGGCGGCGGCGATAAACAATTTCGCATCACGCCATCGCGTCGAATGCAGCCCGGTTGGAGCAGCGTCGAAATTGAATGGGAAAATCTCGCGACGAAATTTTTGACGCTGTTGGAAGGGCTGGAAAAAATTTATCGCGCGTGGCAGGAATTGGAAAATGCGGATTTGGTCGGTTATGCCGATTTGCTCCAAGATATTTTGTACGCCCAACGCCGCGTGCGCGAAACACACGGCGCAATGGAACGCATCCTCATCAAACCCGCGCAGAGCGATATTTATTGGGCGAGCGTGAATCGGCAGACCCAAGACATTGGCATCCACGCCGCGCCGCTGCACGTCGGCGACATGCTGCACAAAAATTTATTTGCGACGCGCGAAACGGTGATTCTCACGAGCGCGACGATGAGCATCGGCGGCTCGTTCAACTTTATCGAAAATCGGCTCGGCATCGGCGAATGGGCAGACCATCTCTTGCTCGGCTCACCGTTCGATTACGAACAAGCCGCGCTCGTGTACGTTCCGAACGATATACCCGAACCCGGACAGCAGGGCTATCAAAAAGCCATCGAGACCGCGCTCGGCGACTTGTTGCGCGCGACGCGCGGACGCGCGCTCGTGTTGTTCACCTCACATTCGCAATTGCAATCCACGTATCGCGCGCTCGCGCGTCCATTGGAACAAGATGATGTGCTGATTCTCGCGCAAGGGCTCGACGGTTCGCGCCGCCAAGTTCTCGACACATTCAAAACGCAAGAACGGATGGCGCTCTTTGGCACAAAATCCTTTTGGGAAGGAATTGATGTTGTCGGCGAAGCACTGTCGTGTTTGGCGATTACGCGTTTGCCGTTCAATGTGCCGAGCGACCCAATCTTCGCCGCGCGTTCAGAAACGTTCGACGACCCGTTCGCACAGTACGCCGTTCCCGAAGCGGTGCTGCGTTTTCGTCAAGGATTTGGCAGATTGATACGCAGTAAAACGGATAGGGGAGTCGTCGTCATTTTAGACAAGCGCGTGCTGACGAAAAATTACGGACGTTTGTTTTTGGAATCGCTTCCGAAATGTGCAAAGCAGCAAGGACCGCTTAAAGAATTGCCAAAACGCGCGGCGGCGTGGATTGATGGAAATGTGAACGGGGAACCGAAAGGATAACTGCATTGTCTCTTTTGTAATTGTTTAATGGACAAGACGCTGCTTGAAGTGAAACGACGGCTGCGCCGTTTTATAATGGACCCGTAAATTCGGACACGAAATTGAGTCAAAATAAAGTGTAAAATACAGGTATGCGAAAACGCCATTCACCCAATTTCAAAGCCGACACGGTCATCGAAGTTTTCAAAGAAGACCAAACTATCAATCAAATTGCGTCTGCCAAACAAATTCATCCCACGCAAATCTATGAGTGGAAAGCCCATGCGCTCAAG
>JAKOPZ010000186.1 GCA_029778615.1 Chloroflexota bacterium
GAGAACCAAACGAGCAGTGGACGCGTCGAGGCGTTTTCATTGGTGAGAATATATTGCGCGAGAAAAACGGAGGTGAGCGTAAACGCGAGAATCACCGTCGCGACCGAATTGATAATCGGCGAAACGCCAAAGCGCACCATCCCCCAAATCCGAATCGGCAGCGTTGACGATTGGGGACCCGAAACGAATTGCGTAATCACGTAATCGTCAAACGAAAAAGTGAACGCGAGCAAACCGCCCGCAATAATGGCAGGCATTAACAGCGGCACCGTCACTTGCCAAAACGTCGCCCACGGCGTCGCGCCCAAATCCGCCGACGCTTCGTCGAGCGATTGGTCCATGCCCGACATCCGCGCGCGCACAATCAACGCGACCAGCGCACTCGTCCAGACCGCGTGTGTGGCAACGATGGTAAAAATGCCGAGAATATTTTTGATGGCGAGCCATTTGCCGATTTGGACAAAAAAGAGCAGCGACGAAAGCCCGGTGACGATTTCGGGCGAAATGATGGTCATGTACATGACCGCGATAAAAATGCCGACGAGTACCTTTGGCGATTTTCGCAAACCGAGCGCGAGCAATGTGCCCAGCGTTACCGCCATCGTCATGTTTAACGCGGCGACGATGAGACTGTTTCGCAGTCCCGATTGAATGCTCGAATCTTGCCACGCTTTGAAATACCAATCGGTGGTAAAGCCCGCCCAGGCGTGCACCGAGCGCGAATCGTTGAACGAAAAAATGACGACAATCAAAATCGGCAAATACAAAAACACATACACCAGTCCCGCGTACACGCGAAACGCAAGTTCAAGCAAGCGGTTGGTGGACTGATTCGCGCCGCTCATACGAC
The DNA here is from genome assembly GCA_029778615.1 of Chloroflexota bacterium. GTDB lineage: Bacteria > Chloroflexota > Anaerolineae > UBA4142 > SHND01 > SHND01. Next base: position 851 of record JAKOPZ010000186.1, read on the forward strand.
CTCGACCTCCTGCCCTTCACTCGCGCGGTACCACAGGACAATAAACACGACGAGAATCAATATCAACATCACAGAGCTGGCGCTGCCGAATGACCAATCGCGCGATTGCAAAAATTGGTTCGCGACAAGGTTGCCCATCAACAGCGTTTTGGAGCCGCCCAAAATCGCGGGCACAATGTATTCGCCGGTCAGCGGTATAAACGTGAGCAAGATGCCCGTGAACAAACCGGGGGCGGTCAGCGGCAGAGTTACTTGCCAAAAGGTCCGCAAGCGATTCGCGCCGAGGTCTTTGCTCGCTTCCAATAAAGTTTTGTCGAGGCGTTCGAGGGAAACGTACAACGGAAAAATCATGAGCGGTAAATAGTTGTACACAATTCCGAGATATACCGCGAACGGATTGTAAAGCATCGGAATGCGCGCGTCGTCGTGAAGGATGCTCAGGTCAACCAAAAACGAATTGATGATGCCCTGGTCCGCGAGCAGCACCACCCACGCGTACGTGCGAATGAGGAACGATGTCCAAAAGGGAATGATAATCAGTACGAGGAGTGTGGTGCGCCACTTGCCGACGCGCGTGGCGAGAAAATACGCGAGGGGGTACGCCAACGCCAGACAGCCGAGCGTGCCGAGAATCGCAAACACGATGGTCTGCGCGAAAACCTTAAGGTAAATGCACTCGCCGAGTTCGCCCCACGCGGCAAAATTGCAATCTAAAAAACGCGCGTAATTCGCCGTCGAAAAATCTTTCAGGATGACGCCGCCGGTCGGGTCGCTTTGC
>JAKOPZ010000022.1 GCA_029778615.1 Chloroflexota bacterium
GGAACATTGGCGCAGCGCGTCTGACGACCTGACAAATGCCCGTGCGCAATTCGCCAACGTGCGCGCCGAAATCACCGCGCGTCTCCACCTCGCCAACACGGACGCGCTGACGGAGGAAACGCTAACGACAGCGGAACAACAGCGGCAGCAGTGGCTCGACGCACGCCGCCAACTCGACGCGCTGCAAACAGAATGGACACAGCGTCAAAGTGCGTACGAGACTGCTTCAAGCAATGAGCGTAATGCGGCAGAGGAATTGCGCGCTATCTTACAGGCAGCGAATTTCGACGCGGTTGACCTCGCGCACGATACGCGCGTATTTTTGGAACTCTGCGAAAAACGCAAAACGTTGGAACGCGCGGAATCCGAATTGCGCGCGTTGGAGGCGCAAAGCGAAGCGAAACGCAAACTCGTCCAAGAAGCGCACGCCGCGCGCGCTGAATTGGACGCGACGGAACACGCGCTGCGCGCACTTTTGGCGCGCGCGGGCATTGAAACAAACGATTTGGCGCAAGGCGTCGCCGAATTTGACGCGCGATTCAATCTCGCCGCAAAGCTTCGCGGATTGGGCGAAACGCTTGCCGCGCTGCAATCTCAATTGCGCGCACATTTGGCAGGCGAATCACTGGAACAGATTGAAGCGCAACAGGATGCGCTCGCGCGCGAGTGCGCCGAGATGCTTCGAACCTATCCATCGTTTGAAGCGCTTGAAGACGCTGCGACTCAAGCACAGCTCGAACAAGAACGCGCGCGACTGGAAGAGCAGCGCATCAGCGTTCATCGCGAGCTCGTTGCAATTGATACGCGCTTGTCGTCCATCGAAACGACACGCACGGTGGCAGAAATCGAACAAGAGCTCGCTTATCTGCGCGAGCGCATTGGGACATTGACCGCGCACGGGCTCGCGTTGAATCTCGCCATCGAATATCTGGAAAAGGCGGCGGACGAACAGCATCGCAATTTTTTGCCGCGCCTCAATCAGATTGTGAGTAAAAGTTTGCGCGTGGTCACGGATGGACGCTATCAGCAAGTGAGTATTGACCATCAAGATTTTCAGGTGCGTTTGCAAATTCCCGAACGCGCCATGCCTGTGACGCCCGACCAATTGAGTCGCGGCGCGCAAGAACAAATTTATTTGTTACTGCGTTTGGGTTTGACGGAATTGATGAGCAGCCGCCGCGAACGCTTGCCCTTGATTCTCGACGACCCGCTCGTGAATTATGACCGCGCGCGTTTGCATCACGCGCTCGATTTTCTCGCCAACCTCGCCGCGCGCTCGCAGATTTTGTTGTTCACCAAAGACGAAGCGATTGTGGAATGGTTTGAGGAAAAGAAATTCGAAAGCACAATCCATAAATTGCATCGAATGGAATCGTCAACGCCGCGTGCAATTCAATCCACCGCACTTTCTATCGAACCCGAATCCCCTCAAGTAACAACACAGTTTCCTCCCAACGAGACCGCAGCTGTGCAGGTGATTGAGGTGCGCGACGAATTGCCATCAAAAGAGGACAAGGACAAAAGCAACGACCCGCTTCGCGGCGAAGGCACTGCCATTGCCAACCCACCGACTGAACTTGCCAAGCCAATCAAATGGAGTGTTCCAGAACCAATCCATTCTATTCCGCCCGAAGCGCGCGGCGGCGGCAACCGCGAAAAACGTTGGACGGTTGAGGATAACGTTGCGCGCACCTCAAGACCAGAACTCGTTTGCTGGCAGCGCAATGGGTTGTGGCAGATTGGCATTGAGCTGAACCAAGAACTCGCGCGCACTCCTCAGCTTACATTGTCTCAAGACGCACAAATCCTGATTCCTGATACTCGCGATGAAACGCGTTGGGTTCTACCTTCCCTGCACGAGAATGTTTCGGTCCACGATTTAGAAGACGGTGAGCCGCTTTCGCTTGCATTGCGCGATTCACGCTACTTTATCTTTAAGCTTCAAGGAAAACGTCGTGAAGAAGGACGCCGCGTGCGCGCGTTTTCAAATGGCGCATACATGATTGTAGTCCCTGCGGGTTGGCGCGTTTATGAATCGCCTACGAACAATTTAACCCGTCAACCTGAAGAAATTGCGATTGAGGGATGGATTGCGCACTTTTTTCAAATAGAGCGCGGCGAGTTAGCGCATATCGCATTCTGGGATGAACAAGGAACTCTTGTGACATTGGAAGGACGCGCCGCGCGTTTTCAGCTCACGGGCGAGCGCATCCACGATGGCGATACAGAACATGGTCCGCTATTTGGTTCGACTGCGCCGCGTATCCAACTCGCGCGCGAATTCAAGTGGCCCCTCATCAAATCCATTGTCGTGGGCGAAGAGGGAAGCGGAGGAAATAAATGGCGGCATTTGATTCCCCTACGCGACGACCAAACTGAACAATCGCTGGATGTGATTGCTACGCGTGGAACGGGTTGGTATTTTGTGCGTTTGTATGATGAACAACTGGAACTTGTCGAATCGCTCGATTTTCGTTTCTGTCGCAGTTTGAAAAAAATCGTCTTGCCCAAATCTCCACCTGTGCCGGACGCGCGCGGCTTTTCTGCGTCGAGGATTGAAATCCATCACAACACAGAAACCTTTGTTACGCCCACCGACGCTATCACGCGCGAACTGGCACTTGAACGCGCGAGCGAAATGACACACGTCACCATTCCAAATGACCCGCGTTTTGACACGACGCGTTGGAACGTTGGCGAAAACACGGGACGGACTCTCGAAATTGTCACGCGAGTCGAACGCGTGTGGTGGGCATTTGACTCCGAAACAAGCGAGTCACCAAATTGGCAAGACCGTTCGCTTGCGCTTGCCTTGAGTGATTTTGATGCAACATCGGACAAAGCGTTTTGGGTGCGGTTACCCGCGCCGCGTTGGGCGGAGCGTATGCGTCTGCGGATTGGGGGCGAGTTTCGCACATTGAACGCGCGCGTGAATGAATCTGTCGCGTGTTACGCGCTGCGCGAATTTGAAAATGTCGCGCACACACTGCCGCTTGGGATTCATGCGCTGCAACTTGAAATTCAGCGCGATGGGAATTTATACACGGCAAAAGTTGGCGAACTGCGAATTGCGGCGCGTTGTAAAAAATGCGATTGTGAAACGTTGAATGAAAACGACTTGTGGGAACATGTGCGCCACACACATCTTGCAGAATTTTTTCGTCCGCTCCAATACGATGAATTGGCGAATCTTGACCCAAGCTTGCCGCGCGAAATTTATCAATGCAATTTCCCCGGCTGTTTGTATTACAGCACGCATGACCCGAAATTGAGTCCCACTTCGGCAATCCACGAACACGGCAAGAAACATCCGCCAGGGTCGAGACCTTTTCAAAAATTGCAAGATGCAAATGTAATCCGTGAACGTGTCATCAAGAACCTTTTGGACGCCGACAAATGCGCGCTCTGCGGACACGATTTGAAGCATCCGACGAATGCAATGCGTTGGGAACATCTCGTGCAAAAACATCGCTCGCGCCTTTTTGACCGCGTATGAACACAACCACTGACCCCATCACGCTCGCGCAAACCGTTCAAGAACGCTATCGGCGTTACTTGAAAACTATGTTTTATTTTCGCGACAAGGAATTGCGCGCATCGTTCGAGGACGCGCTCGATGGCGGAACATTGGCAAAAGAACCTTTTCTCGAAGCGACGCCCGTGTTTGCTTCGGCAGGCACCGCGCGCGAAATTTTTACGCGATTGTTGGACAGCGCGCCCGACGCGGGATTTTTGCGCGCGGTGCAAGGCGAACGCGCGCTGTACGCGCATCAAGCGCGCGCCATCGAAACGGCTGCCGCCGAACGAAACCTCATCGTCGCCACCGGCACGGGCAGCGGCAAAACCGAATCGTTTTTGTTTCCAATTCTATTGCACCTCTATCAAGAATTTCGACAAGGCACGTTGAACCGTCCCGGCGTACGCGCGCTCGTGTTGTATCCGATGAACGCGTTGGCGAACGACCAGCGCGAACGTTTGGGTGAAATCGCGCGGACGTTGGCAGAGACGCGTTCGCCGTTTCGTTTTACGTTCGGGCAATATATTGGCGAGACGCCCGAAGATGAAAAGGACAATGCGCGCAATGCGCGCGATTTTATTGAGCGAGGCATGAAGGGTGAATTGGTCTTGCGTTCCGAGATGCGCGAAACCCCGCCCCATATTTTGCTGACGAATTATTCGATGCTCGAATACCTGCTGCTGCGTCCTGCCGATTGCAAATTGTTTGACGACGGGCGCGCGCAATTTTGGAAATTTATCGTCCTCGACGAAGCGCATCAATATCGCGGCGCGCGCGGCATCGAAATGGCTTTGCTGCTGCGCCGCCTGAAACAGCGTTTGCGCGAAGGCGGACGACGCGGCGCGTTTCGCTGCATTGCGACGAGTGCATCGCTGGTTGGCGGCGACCAAGACGCGGCGGCGGTCGCGCAATTCGCGCAGGATTTGTTTGACGAACCGTTTGAGCCGCGCGATTTGATTGTCGGTGAAACCGTCGCCGTTCCTGCCGCAGGCGCAACCAAATTGCGCGCGCAGGATTACAAACAATTGTCCGAGTGGATTCATCGCGGCATCGTCAACACAGAGGTTCTGTCAGACATTGGCGCGCGGCTTGGCGTTCCGTACTCGGCAACGCAGGAAAGCGCGGAATTGCTCGGCGCATGGCTGGAACGCGATGCGCGCACCGAACGCTTGCGGACACTCGCGACCACACAACCGCTTGATGTTTCTGTCCTTGCCGAAACTCTCTTCCCCGAGCTACTTGCAAATGAATCCAGTTTGGCGTTGGCGCAGTTGATTGAACTTGCGCTGTGCGCGCAATCGCCCACAACACACGCGCCGCTGCTTTCGGCGCGTTATCATCTTTTTTTGCGCGCGTTGGAAGGCGCGTATGTTGTATATGCGCCAACGAAACGCGTTCTCTTGGACCGTCAAACGCGCGTGGACGGCAGCGCGGCATTTGAAGTTGCCTTGTGCCGCGAATGTGGGCAGCACTATTTCGTGGGACGCATCGTGAACGGCGAATGGCAAGAAGCGGTGCGCGACCCGACGCAAGATGAATTTGGCGCAACGTATTTGCGTCCGCTGTCTGTGGAAGCCGAAGCAAGTGAAGAGGACGATGAAGCGGACACGGAAACATCGCTCGACATTTATTACTTGTGCGCGCAGTGCGCCAAAATCAGCCGCGCCGAATTGACATGCGGTCACACCAACATTTTGCGCGTGGTCAAAGAGGCAAGTCACAAGGACCAGGACCGCGCCGACCAACTGCCGCGCTGCGGCGCGTGCGGCTATCACGGCGCGGGGCGCGACCCGGTGCGCGAAATTATTTACGGCGCTGATGGTCCGCACGCGGTCATTGCCACAACGCTCGCGCAAATGCTGCCCACCGAGCGGCGCAAAGTTTTGGCGTTCGCGGATGGACGCCAAGAAGCCGCATACTTTGCGTGGTATCTCGACGATTCGTATGCCGACCTCTTGCAGCGCAATCTGCTGTTAAAAGCCATTCAACGCGGCGGAGCATCGAGCCAAGGACTCGCGCTGCGCGATGTGGCGCATTCTGTACGCAACGA
>JAKOPZ010000187.1 GCA_029778615.1 Chloroflexota bacterium
CCATTAGGGATATAATCACTGATACAAGGCGACCGCTCGGTGACAAGATGCTGCAAACCGCGCAAAGGACAGACTCGAATCTGCTGACGTTTGGCGAATGGCTGAGGCGGCGGCGCGGCGCGCTTGACCTCACGCGTGAAAAACTCGCCTGGCGCGTCGGCTGTTCCACCATCACCATCAAAAAAATCGAATCGGGTGATTTGAAACCTTCCGCGCAGCTCGCCGAATTATTCGCCGTTAAACTCGACGTTCCTCCTACCGAACAGGCAGAATTCATCCGCTTTGCGCGCTCGGACACCGAGCGCGATGTGCTTGCCTTTACCGGCTTGGACAAAGGTGGTGCGCCTGTTTCCTCCGCCCCCCTCGCCCCGCCCGCGCTTCCCGCTTCGCTGAATGCTTTGTTTGGACGCGAGCGCGAATTGCGCGTGGTCGTTGATTTATTGCGCCGCGCCGATATTCGCTTGGTCACGCTCACAGGTCCACCCGGCGCGGGCAAGACGCGCCTTTCGCTCGCGGCAGCGGATGCCGTGCGCGATGATTTCGCGGACGGCGCGGTATTTGTTCCCCTCGCGCCGTTGGATGACCCCGCGCTTTTTTTGCCCACGCTCGCGCACGCGCTGGATGTGGCAGAAACCAAAACGCAAACCATCGCCCACGCGCTCGCGCACGCACTGCGCGAAAAACGCGTCCTGCTCGTTCTCGACAACTTTGAGCAAATTGTTTCTGCCGCGCCGCACGTGACGCAGCTGCTCACCACCGCGCCGCACGTGAAAATTATCGTATCGAGCCGCGAACCGCTGCGCGTGTACGGCGAGCACGAAATTCCCGTACCGCCGCTGGAACTCGCGGACGCAAAACATTTGCCGCCGCTGCCGCTTTTGACGCAGTACGCTTCGATTCAACTTTTTGTCGCGCGCGCCCGCGCCGTCAAACCCGATTTTGAATTGACCGACGCGAACGCCGCGGCGGTCGCGGAAATTTGCGCGCTGCTTGATGGGCTGCCGCTCGCGTTGGAAATGGCAGCCGTTCAAATTAAACGCCAGTCGCCCGCGCGCTTGGTGACGCTGCTGCAAGAACGCCTCGTCACGCTCGGCAGCGGAATGCGCGACCTCAGCCCGCGCCAACAATCCCTGCGCGGCGCGCTCGACTGGTCGTACAATCTCTTGACGGCGCGCGAGCAAAAACTATTTCGCGCGTTGGGAGTCTTTGTAGACGGCAGCACGCGCGAGGCAATCATCGCCGCGCTGGCAGCGAATGATGCGGACGCGCTTGACGAGCTCGACGCGCTACTTGAAAGTTTGACCGACAAAAATCTCTTGCGGCTAGAGACCGACGCGCATCAAACACGCTTGAGGATGCTTGAATCCATTCGCGCCTACGCGCAGGACAAGGCGCGCGAGCAAGCGGAATGGAACGCGTGGCGCGCGCGTCATGCCGAGTATTATTTCGCGTTGGCGCAGGAGCAGCAGTTTGCCCAAGACACGAAACGCGCGTTCGACGAGTTGGAACAAGAACACGCGAACTTGCGCGCCGCGCTTGCATGGTTCTTGGAGGTCAGCGACGACACGCGCGCGCTTCAGCTCTGCGCGGCGCTGGGCAAATTTTGGCTCGTGCGCGGACATTGGACCGAAGGCGCGCAGTGGACGGAGCGCGCGCTCGCGCGCATTCCCAACGCCGCGACGCCCGAACCAATGCGGCTCCGCGCGCAGGCGCTGCATGTCGCCGCGCAATTGATGGAACATCATTCGCGCGAAAGCGAAACGCGCGCGCGCTATGAAGAGAGTTTGCAGCTGCGCCGCGCGCTCGGCGACCAAAACGCCATCGCGGAATCGCTCACCGCGTTGACCACGTTTTGCTATCTCATCGGCGACCGCGAAGCGACGCAGCAATATGGACAAGAAGGTTTGGCGTTGTGCCGCGCGCTCGGCGACCAACGCGGCTGCGCACTCTTGCTCAATCATCTGGGACGCTTGGGTTTGTCGCGCGACGAACACGCCGCCGCGCGCGCGTATCTCCAAGAGAGTCTCATCATCAGCCGCGCGTTAGAGGACAAGAGCAGTCAGGCGCTCGCCTTGCACAATCTCGGCATTGCCGCGCACGTGCAGGGACACTATGCCCAAGCCCGCGCGCATTATCTCGACGCGCTCGCGCTGCGCCGCGAGTTGGGCGACGCGTATGCGATTCGCACCTCGCTCAATGTGCTCGGCGTCTGCGCGGTGTACGCGCACGCCTACGCAGAAGCGCACACATGGCTGAACGAAAGTTTGGACGCCGCGCGCGCGCTGCATGACCAATTGGGTGAAGCGTTGGCATTGCGAAATCTGGCGACGCTCGCGTTGTTTGAAGGCGATTTGGAAACCGCGCGGCGCTTGAATCTGTCAAGTTGGGAGTTGGGCGAACGCATCGGCGCGCGCACCGCGCCCGTGCGTTTGGCGCGCGAGGGCTTGGCGATGATTGCGCTCGCGGAAGGAGATTACGCGACGGCGCGCGCGTATGGCACCGAGAGTTTGAGCGAGTGGCAAGCATTGCGCGACCGCGAAGGCACGGCGATTTCGGGACGCATCGTCGGCTTTGTCGAACTCGCGTCGGAAAATTTTGCGGCGGCGCGGCAACATTTTCAGACCGCGTTGGAGAATTGGCGCATCGTGGAAAATCAGTCCGAAGTGGCGAGCGCGCTGTTCGACCTCGCGTATCTCGATTTGAAAGCGGGGAATGCCGCGCGCGCGTTGGAACAGTATCGCCAAGGAGTGGAGATTGCGCGCGCGTTGAACGATGCCCGACGCCTCGCGTTCGGACTGCGCGGGATGGCGGGCGCCTTGCTCGCGCAGGGTGACCTACAGAACGCCGCGCCGCTCTTGAACGCGCGCGAGGCGCCGCCCAACGCGCTGGCACAAATTCTCGCGTCGCAGCCGCGTATGCTGCGCGACGATTTTTTGGGATATGCGGCGCGCGCGTTGGACGCGTGAGGCACAAATTTACAAAAGGAATGCGCAACGATGCACACTCTGACGGACACGGAAAAAAAACGCGCGCAGCGCGCCTTTGCCGAAGCATTTTCCCAAGCCGATACTTTGGGACTGTTGTTTTACGCGCGTCTCTTTGAACTCGACCCCGCGCTGCGCGCGTTATTCAAAATAGATTTAGAAGAGCAGGCGCATTCGCTGATGAGCATGCTGAAATTGTGTATGGAAGGATTGGACGAACGCGCCGAGCTGCAGTACGCGCTGCGGAATCTCGGCGCGCGTCATTTGGAATATGGTGTCAAGCCGAGTGATTACGCGACCGTCGAGAACGCGTTGTTGTGGACGATGCGGGAGGGATTGGGAAACAAGTGGGACACGGAAACGGAGGCGGCGCTGCAAGCCGCATTTCATTTGTTTGTGACCGAGATGCAGTCCGCGTATCGGAAATAAAAACGGAGCGAAAGTTTTCCGCTCCGTTTGTAAAATCATTCCCCCCTCACAGTTAACGCCGCGTCAATTTCGCATACGCCGCGAGCAAACGTTTGACGCCCGCGCCTTCGAACGCGACTTGGAGTTCTTCATCCTGTCCCACTATTTTGGAAGAAACAATTACTCCGTCACCAAATGTCGGATGCGAAACTTTGTCTCCCGCGTTCCATTCCGTATTCGCTTGCGGTTGTGGTCGTTCTTTGAACGACGTGCGCGGTTTGCCGAGCGGACGCGTTTCCGTTTCATCCGCGTCGTCGGTGGATGGAACGTTACGGCGTACGTTCCCTACGCGTTTCACGCTTGACGTTTGACGCGTTCCGTACGAGGGCGAATCTTTTTTGAGCGGTCTATCGTCTGTCCGTTCCCACGTCGTCGCTTCTTTGAATTTTTTCGCGTTCAAAAAATCATCATACGTATTTCGCTTTTCACCGCTTTTCGTTTTCACCAAATCGCGCGGGATGTCTCCCAGAAACCGCGACGGCTCGCTCGGTTCCGAGACGTTGCCATAGCTCGAACGCCGAAACGCGTACATCAAATACAATTTTTCTTTGGCGCGCGTAATGCCCACATACGCGAGGCGGCGTTCCTCTTCCATCTCGCGCGGTTCGTCGAATGAACGCGAGTGCGGAAAAATTCCTTCTTCCATGCCCGTGATGAAAACGACGGGAAATTCTAACCCTTTCGCCATGTGCAGCGTCATGAGTACCACGACGCCCTCGTCCGGGTCGTGCGCGTCCACGTCGGAAACGAGCGCGGCTGTTTCCAAAAATTCCGCGAGCGCGGCAGCAGGGTCGAGCGCGCTGTGTTCGAGCGTTGCGTTGCGCAACTCTTGAACATTGTTCCAACGGTCTTCGCCTTCGCGCGTCCCATCTTTGACGTACTCTTCATAGCCGATTTTTTCCACGAGCGCGTCAAAAAATTGCGTTAGTGTTAGTTCGTCTTTGAGCGCGTTCAATTCCACCATCAGGTCATAAAAACCAATCAGCGCACGCCGCGCCCGCGCGTCGAAATAATTCGCGTACGGAAACTGTGACTGTTGCGGCGAACGTTCACTACTGTCGTTCGTCGTTCGTTGTTCGTCGCTGCTCGTCGAATCCTCTTTCAGCATCTTGAGCGCCACGACAGGCGACACGCCCAACTTGCCCGCGACCTTGCTCAAATCTTCCGCCGTGCGTTTGCCAATTCCGCGCGTCGGCACGTTCAAAATGCGGTTGAACGAAACGGTGTCGCGCGGATTGTGCAAGAGGCGCATGTAGGCGAGCAAATCTTTGACTTCACGCAATTCATAAAAACCGCGCGCGCCGATGACTTTGTACGGAATGCCGCGTCGAAAAAATTCTTCGCCCAAAACACGCGACTGCGCGCGGGTGCGATAAAACACGGCGAAATCTTTTGGCTTGTATTTGCCCTGCGCGAGCAAACGATTGATTTCTTGCGCGACCAATTGCGGCTCTTCGCGGTCATCGTACGCTTCGATAATTTCAATCGGAATCCCGCGCGGATTTTCCGTCCACAATTTTTTATCCGTGCGCGTCGGATTGCGCCGAATCACCGCGTGCGCAACGTCGAGAATCGTCTGCGTCGAACGATAATTTTGTTCCAACAGAAAAATTTTCGCGTCGGGAAAATCTTCGCGAAAGCGCGTGACATTGCGATAGTCCGCGCCGCGCCATGCGTAAATCGAATTGTGAACGACGATGCCATTGGCGATGTAATTGTGAACATGTGGAATGTCGAGGTCGTACACATATCCTTGATAATCTTCCGAACTCACGCGCGCTACATTGTCTTCGACAATTCTGTCATTTTCCAAGACGGGCACAATCATTGTGGGGTGAATATGGCTTGCGGGATGCAAGTCGTAACTCGCCGCGATTCCAGCCGCAGACCGCGTATCGGTCAAAAAAGCATAGCGCGCCAATTCAAGGTTACCACCTTGCGCGGCAAGTTCGCGGGCAAAAGCATCTGCTTGCGCATAATCCAAATTCGATTTTTCAATGCGCCAGGTTTGCCTTCGCCCGACGCGTGTATTATTGCCTTGCGCTTGCAGAACCGCCTCCAACCTGCGGTCGCTGGTATTTAAACTTACGCGATGCGCGTTCCAAGGACTGGAACTCGTTCGACGCGTATCTCCAAACATGCGAAGCTGAATTGCAATGCAGTCAGGCAAGCGCGCGCCTGCAATTCCTTTGGGGCGATGGTGGGGAAATTCGGAAAAGATTCGCAAGTCTTGCATCAACTCTTGCGCGCGTTTATGGGTATCAATATTTTTGTAGAGCGCAGCAACACGCTCTTCATCCAACTGCATTTTGCGTCCGGTGGTAAAAAACACCGTTGTCGGAATGCCATACGTGAACGCGAAATATTGTTCATAGTATTGCGCTTCGGGTTTGGAAAAGCATACGCGCAAAATCCAAAGTTTGTCCGCTTTTTCTTGATTTCCGCGAATCATCAACCCACTAAAGGATTCATTGTGTCTGCCGTCCGTGCGCGAACCTTGCACAATGCCGATACGATAACCGCGATCCTTGCGAAACATCAAATACACGTAATGAATATCTTGGCGCACTCCGAGCCGCGCAAACAACACATGATTCGGCGTGGCGCGCAAGATGTGTCCGCGTTCCGTTTCTATCGCAAGCATTTTCCCATTGTACTTTTGACGATGCGTTTTCTGAACGCGCAGTTGCGTCGTCTGTCCGCGTCCCGCCGCAACGGTTATTACATCATTCACGCGAATCTTTTCAATTGGCTGCGCGCCGTGTTCAGTCTCCAACCGTGTCCCCGGTGGCAGACACTGGTCCTCATCGCCGACACAAAATATATTTCTGTATTTCCCCGCCAATAATTTCACAATCAAATACTGCGCCATGTTCGTGTCTTGAAATTCGTCCACGTGCACGTAGACGTAACGGCGTTGATATTTGGCAAGCAGATTCGGATGGTCGCGCAAGAGCCGCACGGTGTAGCCGAGCAAATCGTCAAAGTCCACCGCGTTGTTTTCCAAAAGTTTTTGTTGATAGCGTTTGTAAATGCGTCCAACGGCTTCGTGCCAATACGTCGCGGGAACGTATTCGTCGGGACCAATCAATTCATTTTTCGCTTTGGAAATTGCGCCGAGCACCTGACCGGGGCGATACACTTTGTCGTTGATATTTTGCTCGCGAATAATTTCTTGAATCAATTTCGATTGGTCGTCGTCGTCAAAAATCACAAACCCGGGCGCGAGTCCCACCGCTTCGCCGTCGCGCCGCAAAAAGCGCGCGCAAATCGCGTGAAACGTGCCGATGGTCAAGTCACGCAATTTTTCCTCGCCGACCAACTTTTCCAAACGCCCGCGCATTTCGCGCGCGGCTTTATTGGTAAAGGTCACGGCGAGCACGTTGTACGGCGGCAGACGAATGTCTTCGAGCAAGTACGCGATGCGATACGTGAGTACGCGTGTCTTGCCGCTACCCGGACCCGCAAGCACAAGAACGGGACCGTCAACAATTTCGACGGCTTGGCGCTGTTCACGATTGAGTTGCGAGAGTAAATTCATAAAGACTGGAGACCAGAGACTGGAGATTGGAGATTATGTTTGCGGTTATTTCGCTTCATTTTCCAAAATTAAGCGCTCCACACTGCAATTCTCTTCGGGATGCAAAATACATTCCAATTTCGGTTCAGCCATTTCGACATGGCGCGCAAGCGCGTGATAGAGGCGGCATAACGGCAAGCCCATCACATTCGCAAAACATCCTTCCACGCGCGCAACGGGACGGAACCCTTCATGCTGCACCGCATAGCCCGCCGCTTTATCGAATGGGTCGCCGCTCGCGATGTACGCGTCCATTTCCGCATCGGAATAATCGCGCATCAAAACGCGAGAGTGAACGAGTTCCGTTTCGCGCGCGTCGTTGTCCGCAAGCGTCAATCCGGTAAAAACATTGTGCGCGCGATTTCGCAGCGCGTTCAACATTGCGCGCGCGTCGTCGGCATCGCGCGGTTTGCCCAAAATGTTTCCGTCGAGTTCGACATCCGTATCCGCCGCGACAATGAGCGCGTCGGGAAATTGTTGATGCGCCGCGAGCGCTTTGAGCCGCGACAGGCGTTCCACCATCACGGGCGCGCTTTCGTTGGCGACGCGCGCTTCGTCGGTGTTGGTGGAGATGCTTTCAAATTCAATATCGAGCCACTTTAACAATTCGCGACGGCGCGGCGACGCGGATGCCAACAAAATTTTCTGCATAGAACAGGCGTTTGATTATAACTCACCTTTGACCGTAGCAACGAATTCATTCGTTCCTGACCGTAGTAACGAATTCATTCGTTCCTGACCGTAGTAACGAATTCATTCGTTCCTGACCGTAGTAACGAATTCATTCGTTCC
>JAKOPZ010000188.1 GCA_029778615.1 Chloroflexota bacterium
GAACGACTATGAAACGCGTTTCAACAATCCGTACGTCGCGGCGGCGCGCGCATTGATTGATGACGTCATCGAACCGCGTGATACGCGACGCGTGCTCATTCGCTCGCTCGATTTCACCTTTTCCAAACGTGAGCGGCATGTCGCGCGCAAGCATGGAATTTCGCCAATGTAGGTATCCGGTAGCAGGTAGTAAGGAGTAAGGAAAACCTGCTACCTGATACTTGTGACTTACCGTGTTCAAAAAAATTCTCATCGCCAATCGCGGCGAAATCGCTTTGCGCGTGATGCGGACGTGCCGCGAAATGAATATTCCAACGCTCGCGCTGTACGAAGCATCCGACCAGGGTTCTCTGCATGTGCGGCTCGCGGACGAGTGTGTGTTGCTCGATGCGCCCGGTGGATTCATGAACGGCGGCGCAATCTTGGATATTGCGCGCGCACACGGCGCCGATGCGCTTCACCCCGGTTATGGGTTTCTCGCCGAGCACGCGGAATTTTGTCGCGCGTGTGAAAACGCGGGCATCACGTTTATCGGACCGCCCGCGCGGGTGATGGAGCAGCTGCAACCCAAAATTGACGCGCTGGAACGCGTGCGCGCGGCGGGGATTGCAACGACGACATTTTCCATGCCGTGCGCGGATTCCGATGCGCCGCTGATGACGGCAGAAGCCAACGCGTTGGGCTATCCGCTCTTGGTGAAATCGTGTCGCGGCGGACGCGGGCGCGGGGAATTTTTTGTCGCATCCGCAAGTGAATTGCCGGACGCGCTGGCACGCGCGCAGCAAGAAGCGCATGCCGTGTATGGTGACCGCCGCGTCTTTTTGGAAAAGGCGATTTTGCCCGCGCATCAAATCGGCGTACAGATTTTGGGTGACGCGCACGGCAACTTGATTCATCTCGGCGAACGCGAAGGTTCCCTGATGCCCGGTACGCAGCGGGAAGCGAGCAATCAGAAATTGATTGAAGAAACACCCGCGCCGAGTCTCACGCCGAAACAACGCGCGCGCCTGTGGGAACTCGCGCTAGAGATTGCGCGCGTGTTCGGCTATGTCAACGCGGGCACGATTGAATTTTTGATGGACGACGCGGGCAATTTTTATTTCACCGAAGTCAAAGCGCGAATTCAAATTGAACATCCGTTGACAGAACTGGTCACGCGCGTGGACTTGGTGCGCGCACAAATTGAACTCGCGGCAGGCGCGCCGCTTGCGCTCAAGCAAGCGGATGTGCGCCTCGACGGATATGCGATGCAGTGTCGCATCAACGCGCAAGACCCGTGGAATCAAATGCTGCCCAGCCCGGGCTATTTGCGGCGCGTGCGTCTGCCCGGCGGTCCCGAAGTGCGGATTGATACGTACGTGTATTCCGGCTGTCAGGTTCCGGCAGAGTATGATTCGTTAATTGCGAAATTGATTGTGTGGGGGGCGGACCGCGCGCAATGTCGTCAACGTTTGGAGCGCGCGCTCGGTGAATTCAAATTGATTGGCACGGCGACGACACTGCCCTTGCTGCAGCGGCTCGTCCGCGATGCCGCATTCGTTGACGGGACCTACCACACGCAAACGCGCGTGCCGCAGCTGGAAATGGATGCCGAAGCGCCGCAGACTGTGCGTGATTTGGCGGCGGCAGTGGCGCTCTATCACGAACGCGCGCAGCAGCCACTGCGCGCCGCAATCCCAACGCGCATGTTGAGCGGGTGGCATCGCGCCAGCCGCACTTTGCCGGAATGAGGAAACAGGCATGACTAACTTGGCTGTAACGCTGAACGAAAAAACATGGTACGTCAACGTGGATACCGCGCCGGTGGCGGAGAACACGTGGACTCTGCAAGTGGAAGGCGAGACGTTGAATGTGCGCGTGCCATTTTCCAATACGACGGCGGAACAAATTGAATGGATGATTGTGAACAACCATCCATTCGAAATTGTATTTGACCCCGAACTGCGTTGGATTCAGACGCGTGGGCGCACGCATCGCGTGCAGGTGCGCGATTTGGATGTGACGGTGGCGCGCCCACACAGCCGCGATGGTCGTATCAAAGCGCCGATTCCGGGACAAATTACACGCGTGTTTGTGGAAGCGGGACAAACCATCGAGGCGGGCGCGCCCATCATGATTCTCGAAGCGATGAAGATGGAGAATCATCTTGTCGCGCCGGTGCGCGGCACGGTGAGTTCGGTGAACGTGGCGCCGGGCGCGCGCGTAAATTTGAACCAAGTCCTTGCCGAAGTTCAGGCGGACGGGGAATAATTTTTTCGACCCACTCCATCAAGAGTGAGCGCACGAGAACAAAAAAAACTGCGTCGCGCGAATTGCGCGACGCAGTTTTTTCTTTGGCGGGAAATCAACCCGGCATCACGTCGCGCGGCTCGAATGCGCGCAGCACGCTTACATAATTCGCGCGTTCGAACGCGGCAGGATGCGCGACATTTTTATAACTCATACTGCCCTGCATCTGGCGAATGGACTCGTACTCGTGGTCCAGCATCCACTGTCGCAAATCCATGAGAATGTTCGAGAGATAGGGGATGCCGTTGTGGAGCAGCGCCGAAGTGGTCATTGCGACATTCGCGCCCGCCATCATCGCTTTCAAGACATCTTCGGCGGTATGCACGCCGCCCGTGACGGCGAGGTCGGATTCCACGCGTCCGTACAACAAACCCACCCAACGCAAACGCAAGCGCAATTCGTAGGACGAACTCAAATTCAAGCTCGGCACAATTTCCAAATTTTCGAGGTCGAGGTCGGGTTGATAAAAGCGATTAAACAACACCAACGCGTCCGCGCCCGCGTCCGCGATTTTGCTCGCGAAATTCGCGAACGCCGTAAAGTGATGCCCGAGTTTGAGCGCGAGCGGAATGTGAATCACGCGGCGAATTTCGCGCACGAGTTCGAGATACATATCCTCCACCGCGCGACTGTCCAACTCCGGGTCGGCGGCGATATAGTACATGTTCAACTCGAGCGCGTCGGCGCCCGCGCGTTGAATTTGGCGCGCATAGTCCACCCAGCCGCCCGCCGAATAACCGTTGAGCGACGCGATGACGGGAATGCTCAATGTCGCTTTGGCATTTTGAATGTGTTCGAGATACCCGTCGAGCCCGAGATTGTAATTGGTCATTTCGGGAAAGTACGAGAGCGCTTCGGGAAACGATTCGGCGCCGTGCGTCATGACAAAATCGAATGCGTCCAGCTCGCGCGTGATTTGTTCTTCAAACAGCGAATGCAGTACGACCGCGCTCGCGCCCGCGTCTTCCATCCGTTTCAAATTGTCGAGATGCCGCATCAGCGGCGACGCCGAAGGCACGAGCGGATTTTTTAGCTCGAGACCGAGATAATTCGTGGTGAGGTCAATCATAAGACAAGTGCCAAGTCAAAAGCTAAAAGTTCAAAGTGAGAGTACCCTTCGTCCTTTTAGCTTTTAACTTTTTACTTTTGACTTGCGAGATTTTCGTACATTTTCCAGCGCGTTTGCACATCTGCTTGCGCCAGTTTCAAAAGGTCGGCAGCCGCTTGGGGGTTCTGCTGATTGAGCATGGCAAAGCGTCCTTCGTTCGATTCAAATTTCTCGAGCGCGATGGAGGGCGCTTTGGAATCCAACTGGAGCCCCGGCTTGCCTTCGTGCACGAGACGCGGGTCATAACGGAACAACGGAAAATATCCCGACGCGACGGCGGCTTTTTGCTGCTCCAGTCCATGAATCAAATCGTAACCGTGCGCGATACAGTGCGAGTACGCGAGGATGAGCGATGGTCCGTCATACGCTTCGGCTTCGAGGAACGCTTTGACCGTTTGCGAATCGTTCGCGCCGAACGCCACGCGCGCGACGTAAATGTTCCCGTACGTCATTGCCAAGAGCGCCAAATCTTTTTTCGCGTTCGGTTTGCCGCCTGCCGCGAATTTGGCAATCGCGCCGCGCGGCGTGGACTTGGACATTTGCCCGCCGGTGTTGGAATACACTTCGGTATCCAGCACGACCACATTGACATTGCGTCCTGACGCGAGCACGTGGTCGAGTCCGCCGTAACCGATATCGTATGCCCAACCGTCGCCGCCGACAATCCACACATTCTTTTTCACCAACACATCCGCGACGCTCAACAATTCGCGCGCCACAGCCAGCGACGGGTGATTCGGCGTGTCGGTGAGGAACGCTTCCAATTTTTCTTTGAGCGCCTGCACGCGTCCGCGCTGTTTCAAGATTTCGGTTTCGTTCGTTTGCGCCGCGTTGAGAATCCCATCAATCAATTCCTGCCCGACGAGCGCGGCAAACTGCGGCAGTAGTTCGCGCGCGTATTCCGTGCGTTTGTCGAGGGTCAAACGAAAACCGAGTCCAAATTCCGCGTTGTCTTCAAACAATGAATTGGACCACGCGGGACCACGCCCATCGTCGTTAAAGGTCCACGGCGTGGTGGGCATGTTGCCGCCGTAAATCGAAGAGCAGCCCGTCGCGTTGGCAATGAGCGCGCGGTCGCCAAACAATTGGCTGAGCAACTTTAGATACGGTGTTTCGCCGCAGCCCGCGCACGCCAACGAAAATTCAAACAGCGGTTCGAGCAATTGGTCGTCTTTGACGAGATGCGTACTGAGGTGTGTGCGGTCCATTGCGGGCAGCGATTCAAAAAATTCCCAATTCGTTTTTTCGGCGTCGCGCAACGGCGCTTGCGGCATCATGTTAATTGCTTTCAAGCGCGTCTCGCTTTTGTTTTTCACCGGACACACTTGGACGCACAACGCGCAGCCCGTGCAATCTTCGGGCGACACCTGAAGCGAATAGCTCTGATGCTCAAACTCTTTCCAGCGCGCGGGTACGCTCTTGAACGTTTCGGGCGCGTCGGTCAGATATTTCGGGTCGTACACTTTGGCGCGAATCACCGAATGCGGACACACGAAAACGCACTTGCCGCATTGAATACAAATGTCTTGATCCCACACCGGAATTTCGAGCGCGATGTTGCGTTTCTCCCACTGCGCCGTGCCGCTCGGATACGTGCCGTCAACCGGCAGCGCGCTCACGGGCAAATCGTCGCCGTGGCCCGCCATCATCATCGCGGTTACGTTTTGCACGAACGCCGGCGCGCGCGCGGAAACCACCTCGCGCATTTGCAATTCACTGCTCGCGTGCGCGGGCACGGTGACCTGGAAAAGGTTCGCGAGGGTTTGGTCTACTGCCGCGAAATTTTTGGCGACCACTTGCGCGCCGCGTTTGCCGTACGTTTTTTCAATTGCGTGTTTGATTGCCTCAATCGCCTGTTCGCGCGGCAGGACGCCGCTGATGGCAAAGAAACACGTTTGCATCACGGTATTGATGCGTCCGCCCATGCCCGCTTCGCGCGCGACGTCGTACGCGTCAATGACAAAAAATTTTAGTTCTTTGGAAAGGATTTGTTCTTGTACACTGCGCGGCAGGTGGTCCCACACCGCGTCGGGTCCGTACGGACTGTTGAGTAAAAAGGTCGCGCCGTGTTCTGCCGCGTCGAGGACATCCATACGTTCGAGAAACGAAAATTGGTGGCACGCGACAAAATTCGCGCGGCGAATCAGGTACGCAGAATGAATCGGCTGCGGTCCAAAACGCAAATGCGAAATGGTAATGGAGCCGGACTTTTTGGAATCGTACACAAAATAACCTTGCGCGTACAAATCGGTTTCGTCGCCGATGATTTTGATAGAGTTTTTGTTTGCGCCGACGGTGCCGTCCGAACCGAGTCCGTAAAACAACGCGCGCGTGGTCTCTGCCGCTTCGGTGGAAAAATTCGCGTCGTAGGCGAGCGAGGTATGCGTTACGTCGTCGTAGATGCCGACGGTGAAATGTTTTTTCGGCGCGGGCGCGGCGAGTTCATCGTAAATCGCCTTGACCATCGCGGGCGTGAATTCTTTGGACGAAAGTCCGTAGCGTCCGCCAATGACGCGCGGCATGGCGTTCGCGTCGTTCCATCCTTCCATCAATGCCGTAACGACATCTTGGTATAACGGTTCGCCGATACTGCCGGGCTCTTTGGTGCGGTCCAAGACCGCGATGGATTTCACACTGCGCGGCAGCGCGTTCATAAAATGCTGCACCGAGAATGGACGATACAAATGCACTTTCAAGACGCCGACGTTTGCGCCTTGCGCGTTGAGATATTCGGCAGTCTCTTGCGCGGTCTCGGCGCCGGACCCCATGATAACAATTACGCGTTCCGCGTTGGGCGCGCCGACGTAATCGAACAAATGATATTGGCGTCCCACCTGCGCGGCGAATTGGTCCATCGCCGCTTGGACAATTTCCGGCGTGGCGAGATAGTACGGGTTCACCGTTTCGCGCGCCTGGAAATACGTATCCGGATTTTGCGCGGTGCCGCGCACAAACGGATTGTCGGGTGACAACGCGCGCGCGCGATGGGCGCGCACCAATTCATCGTCCACGAGCGCGCGAATGTCCGCCTCGTCCACCATTTCAATTTTGCTCACTTCGTGCGAAGTGCGAAAGCCGTCAAAAAAATGCAGAATCGGGATGCGCGCTTTTAAGGTTGCCGCGTGCGCGATGAGCGCGAGGTCCATCACTTCTTGCACGCTGTTCGAGCACAACAGCGCCCAACCGGTCATGCGCGCCGCCATCACGTCACTGTGGTCGCCAAAAATCGAAAGCGCCTGCGCGGCGAGTGAACGCGCGCTGACGTGAAACACGGCGGATGTCAGCTCGCCCGCGATTTTGTACATGTTCGGCAACATCAACAACAAGCCCTGACTTGCCGTAAAGGTGGTGGTCAGCGAACCGGTTTGCAGCGCGCCATGCACGGCGCCCGCCGCGCCGCCTTCACTTTGCATTTCGACGACGAGCGGTGTGGTGCCCCAAATATTTTTCTTGCCTTCGGAAGACCATTGGTCCGCCCATTCGCCCATTGCGGAGGAGGGAGTAATCGGATAAATCGCAATGACCTCACTCAGGTTATGCGCTACATACGCCGCTGCTTCATTTGCATCCAACATGGTTTTTGTCTGTGCCATCGGAACCTCGAATACAGGAATTTGCGTTATTCATTTTGAATCTGCGGGGCGAGAAAATATAGGGACAATTGCCCCCAAGCTGCAAGGCGATTGTCATTGCAAAAAAAGAGACATGCCCCGCGCATGTCTCTGGAGGAGGAGAGGGTCTGGCTGTGTGCGCCTACGCTGCCGAATGCCAGTGCATCATTAAACAAGCTCTTTGGCGTTGAAACACAAGAACTCGTTTAGAAATCGGTCCAACTGCAACAGCCACTCACAACAAGTTGGTTAAGGATGCACTAATGGGGAGCCATCGGCTCGACCGCGTGCGCGTTTTGGCGCGTGGAAGCGCGCACCGGCTGCGGACGCACCAACAATACCGGCAGCGTTGCATGACGCACCACATCATCCGCAATACTGCCCATTACCATTCGCGCCAACCCGCTGCGTCCGTGTGTGGACATGGCGATAAGGTCCACGCCCAATTTTTCGGCTTGGCGCAAAATTGTCGCGTGCACCGCGCCGTCGTTGACTGCGCGCGCTGTGATGTTGAAACCTGCGGCGCGCAGTTCATTGCCTTTGCGTTGAATGTATTCGGTCGCTTCGCTTTCGGCTTGCGTGCGGAGCGAAGCGCCGAGTTCAGGCGCCGTCATCAAATAGTCGTACGTCGGCGTATCAATCACGCGCAACAAAACCAGTTCTGCGCCGGTCAATTCAGCCAATGCCGTTGCGTGTGGCAGCACTTGTTCGGCAAGTTCAGAACCATCGAGCGGCACGAGAATTTTTTTATACATAGCAACTGCTCC
>JAKOPZ010000189.1 GCA_029778615.1 Chloroflexota bacterium
ATGCGGCACGCGCAAAATTTCGTCGGGCGCGACCTGCATTCCCGCGAGCGTTACCGGCGGATTCAGAATCAAATTCGCGCGGCGGTTCGTCGCCCAATCCCAATCATACACTTGCGACACGCTTGAAAAAATGGGTACGCGATTATCGGAAAACAGTGAAAACAATTTTGGCGCTTTGCCGTCCGTTTTGCCGCCGTAATCTACGAGGTCGAGGATGCCTGTCGTCGCCGCATATCCGCGCAGTTCGAGATTCAAATCGGCGTGCTGCGCGGCAGGGCGGTCTGTGGGTGGCGAAACGGGAACGAGCGCGGCGTAGGTTTCGCCCGCGATGTTTTGACATTCGGAACCGACGAGCAGGGGCAAAAAAACGCGCGCGGTCAGGGGCGCGGCGCGAGGCGGCTCTGCCGCGAGCGGCGGCGCGAGCACGAGCACAAGACACACGGCGACAAGCGAGAACCCAAGAGTGCGAATCGTTTTCATTCGTAATTGAGAGCGGCGGGAGCGCGGGGTGACGCGGCGTTAGAGTATAATGCGGTACGATGAACGCACAAACTGTTGCCCAAACGATTCAATTGATTCTCGCGCCGGTGGTGATGATTTCTGCGTGCGCGTTTTTGGCAAACGGTTTGATGAGCCGTTTCATGCGCATCAACGACCGAATGCGGACCTTGGCGCAAGAGCGTTTTGAATTGCTCCGCGCGGCGCATCGCGACACGGATTTGCGCGACGATTTATTTTTTCAACAGCGGTTGCACGAAACGGACCGCCAACTGCCCTCGCTGCTGCAGCGGCACCAATTGTTGCGGAACGCGCTGCTTTTGATTTACTGCGCGATTGCGACGTTTATTGTGGATATGTTTGTGATTGGTTTGAGCGCAGTGTTGAACCAAACCCTGCTCGCTTCGCTTGCGCTGGGTGTCTTTTTGATTGGCACCACGCTGGTGTTTTTGACAATTCTTTTGGAAATTCTCGAAGTGATACGGTCGCATCACGGCTTGAACGAAGAGGTAAAGAATATTGCTTTGCTCGAGTTGGAGCAAGAGACAAAATGATTTTGCTGCGCCGCGCTACCGCGTCTGATGCGCCGGTCATTCTCGAATTGTTGCGGCGCGCGTTTCAAGAATATGACGGCGTTCTCGACCCTCCTTCCGGCGTACACAAAGAAACGCTCGACAGCGTGCGCGAAAAAATGGAAATGGGCGCGTGGACTCTGGCATTCGAACATGAAACGCCCGTCGGTTGTGTGTGGCACGAAACGCGCGGCGAATGTGTTTACCTTGGACGTTTAGCTGTGCTGCCCGAAGCGCGCGGGCGCGGCATCGGACGCGCGCTGATGGATGAGGTGGAAACGCAAGCGCGCGCCGAAAAAATTTATCGCGTGCAGCTCGGCGTACGCGCGGCGCTGCCGGAACTGCGCGCGACATACGAGCGACGCGGGTATCGTGTGACCGCCGCGCAGGCACATGCAGGATACAGAGAACCCACGTATTTTACGCTGGAAAAAGAATTGCCGCGCACGTAACAAACGCCCGTTACTTTATACTAAGCACATAGCGTATGGAACAGCTTGACCGTATCGAGATACATGATTTGCTGCTGCGCTGTATCGTCGGCATCAATGCAGCGGAACGTAAAAACAAGCAAGACGTTTTAATCAATCTTGTCATGTGGGCGGACACGCGCCCCGCCGCGCGCAGCGACAACATTGACGATGCGGTAAATTATCGGACTGTCACCAAACAAATCATTGAGCATGTCGAACAATCCGACTATTTTTTGGTCGAACGGTTGGTTGAACGCATTGCGGAAATCTGTTTGCGCGATGAACGTGTGGTGCGAGTGCAAGTGAGTGTGGAAAAGCCCGGCGCGCTGCGTTTTGCGCGTTCGGTGGGTGTGACGATTACGCGTACGCGCACAGATGTTTTTACGGACGCGGAAACGTAGTTCTTACGTATTCCTTTTGAAAGCGAGTTCCAGGATGAATGACGCATATATTTTTGTTGGTTCCAATATTGAACGGGACAAGAATTATTTTGACGCGGTGAAACGCCTGCGCGCGTTGGGAAAATTGGTTGCTGCATCGCCGGTCTATGACACGCTCGCGGTGGGCGATGATTCCCTGCCGCGTTTTTACAATGGCGCGGTATGGCTGAAAACGGATTTGACGCCGCACGCGCTGCGAAATGCGCTGCGCGACATTGAACACGTTATGGGACGCGTTCGCACGACAAACAAAAATGCGCCGCGCCCAATTGACCTCGATGTGGTGTTGTATGGTGAGGCGATGATTGACGACGGCGAATTACAGATTCCGGACCCCAATATTTTTGAACGTCCGTTTATGGCGCGCGCGTTGGCACATGTGAATCCCGATTACGTGATTCCGCCCGATGGTCCAACGTTGGCGGAACTGGCGTGCCGAATTCGCGGCAAGGCGAGCGAAATGCCGCAAGTCCCGCAGTTGAGTGAGCAAGTGCAAACATTGGTTCAAAAATTTTCTCAGGAGCGAACTTTAATGCCCGAGCATACATCTCGCGTGACACACGGCTACGCGGAGGAAGAATGGGGCAAGCCCATGCCGGAATTGGATGCGGCGCGTCCACTGGCTGAAGGACGCGTTGCGACGGATACGGATACCGCGCACGCGGCAATTGCGGATGCGGTGCGAACGATTTTGTTGAATGTAGGCGAAGACCCGACGCGTGAAGGGTTATTGAAAACGCCGGAACGCGTGGCGCGTGCGTATGATGAATTGCTCTCCGGTTATCAGATTGACCCGGTGGCGTTGATTAACGATGCTTTTTTTGACACGGAATATCATGACATGGTGGTCGTCAAAGACATTGAATTTTTCAGCTTGTGTGAACATCACATGCTGCCGTTCTTTGGCAAGGCGCACGTAGCGTACATTCCCGAAGGACAAGTTTTGGGACTCTCGAAAATTCCGCGCATTGTGGAAATGTACGCGCGGCGTTTGCAGCTGCAAGAAAAGATGACGCACGAGATTGCGGATTTTATTCAAGAGTTGTTGAATCCGCGCGGCGTCGCCGTTATCGTGACCGGACAGCACATGTGCTCGATGATGCGCGGGGTAAACAAACCCGACGCGAAAATGGTAACGCAAGTGATGTACGGCGAATTTGAAAATCGCGAAGTGCGCGAGATGTTGAATGAGCGGCTGCGCGCGGAGGATTGACTCGAATGCAACTTCAAGAACGAAACCTTCTGATGAGAAACGTCAGAAGGTTTTTTTGTTTCAAAGAATTTCGCTTGAAAATGGAACAGGGATTTGCTACAATCCACCCACTTTACAAACAAGGAGCGAAGGTGCGTTATTCTCAATGGTTTCTACTCATCGCGACAGTTTTTGTTACCTGCCTCGTCGTCGCAAATATCATCGCGGTCAAATTGGTTGATATTTTTGGTTTGATTTTGCCCGCTGCCGTTATTGTTTTCCCAATCAGTTACATCGTGGGCGATGTGCTAACTGAAGTGTATGGATATGCGGCGGCGCGGCGCGTGATTTGGATTGGATTCTTTTGCAATCTCATCGCTGTCGCCGCGATTTGGTTCGGTGGCTTGTTACCGCCCGCGTCCTTTTGGCAGGGACAGAATTCGTACGAGATAATTCTCGGTTTCACCCCGCGTCTCTTGCTTGCATCCTTTGCTGCGTATCTCATTGGCGAATTTGCCAACTCGCTTGTGCTGGCAAAGATGAAGGTAACGACGAATGGGCGTTGGCTATGGGCGCGCACCATTGGTTCGACATTTGTCGGGCAGGGCTTGGACTCGCTCGTTTTTATTTCGATTGCTTTTGTGGGAGTCATTCCCTTTGAGGGATTGTTCAGCGCAATCGTCGCGCAGTGGCTCTTTAAGGTTGGCTATGAGATTGCCGCGACGCCACTAACTTACGCGGTTGTGAATTGGCTCAAGCGCAGCGAAGGGCTGGACACATTTGACCGTCATACCAATCTTAATCCTTTGACTCTCGGAGAATAACGGCACGTGGCAATCGTCACTGTGTTCGTGGATGAATCATTCTCGGCGGCGACGAGCGATGACTATTTTGTCGTGGTGATTGGCGTCATAACCCAAGACCGTCGTCGCTTGGAGTTGATGACTCGACGAATACGCAAGCAACGCGTCAAAGCAAGCTCGGAATTCAAAGCGTCCGTAACACCGCCCAAGTTGGTGAAACGGTTCTTGAAAGAGTTGGCAGAGGATTCAAACATTTCTATTGTCGCTGCGATTTGGGAAAGCAAGAGAGATGCAGTTGGGGATTTTGAGGAATTGTATCGGCAATTGGTGGCGCGCTGTGTTTTGAGAGCCATCAAGAAATTTCCACGCGCTAAAGTGCATATTGATAAACGGTATTCGCACAAGCGCGGACAGCAAGCGCTCGATTTGGAAATTCGGCGCGCGCTCGCGTTGGTGCGCGGCAATGTTGTCCAAATTTTTCAGGAAGATTCGCGACGCGTCCAAGAGTTGGCGGCAGCCGATTTTGTGGCATGGGCATTCATGCAGCACTATTGTCATGCGAATGCGGAATTTTACAATTTGATTCGCGCGCGCGTAATTCACATGGACAATTTGAGCCAATAAAAAAAGCGGCTCCCCCTAGGCACCGATAACCACCGTCTCGCCGCAGACGCGTCTGCGGGTGACGGAGTGGGACTCCCAAATATGGAGCCAGTGACACTAGGACTTACGAGTCGCTACAAACACTATATGTCGTCACTATGAAAAAGTCAACCCCAAAACGGAAATTGTTGCTGATTGCCTGTTCGCAACGCAAAAAACGGGACAAAGGATTAATGCCCGCGCTCGAACGCTATGATGGGGTGAATTATCTTGTAATTAAAAAGTTGATGCGTGAAGGAAAATTCCCAAAGAATGTGGACATCAAAATTCTTTCAGCAAAATATGGGTTGATTGATGCAGAGACGCCGATTCCATATTACAATCGGCGGATGGATAGACAACGGGCAGTCGAATTGCAAACACAGGTCAAACGAGAACTCAACAAGATCGCTCACAGACATTATGAAGAGACTTTTGTGAATATGGGGAAAACCTATTTGATTGCAATGGAAAGCTATAATGATGTATTGATGCCAGCAGCAATAAAAATTGCCGAGGGTGGAATCGGGCAAAAAATGAAGAGAATGCGCGATTGGATTCTTTCAGATTAGCGAAAAACGGGAAAATCGAATGTCAAGCATTTCTGATATTTATGGAAGCTATCGCGATGCGTTGAACTTTTCACGCGACAAATATACTGCTATGTACAACGGTCGCGCGGAAAACGCGCGCGACTTTTATGATGCGTTTTTAAAACAACTCGTATGCGGGTTTGATACACTCTTTCAAGATCAAGGATCGCAGCGCGCTTTGCACAATTACATCGAACGCTTCTTTGGCGGCAAGACAATTGACTTTGTGGCGATTGATGGGCATAACGAGAAAAAAACTTTTCAAGATTTCATTGTTTTCGCCGCGTGCGCGTATGGTGCTAAAGGGCAGGTGAATCTTACAGACAATCCGCCCACAATCCAATATCAGAAATGGACGATTGACAAAGATGTCTCGATGGTTACTTATATCCCCGTTCCATTTTCGCAATTTGCTGATGTGATTGACCAAGAACATCGTGAAACCTTCCTCGTTTCTGACAGTGAAAAAATAGACTTGTCGAGCATTGACACGTGGATGATGGAACTCGCAGAGGTTTATCTAGCCTACAATGTCGCTTCCTCATCGGCGCTGGAACGACCACGCATGATACTGATGGATCGTTCCCCAAGCAGCATGTTGGCGGATGTTGCATTCAAACCCGAAGCATTGACAATGCTCAAATATCCATATGACCGACGAGAACTAACCATTGAGGATGCAACAGTCGCGCTGGCACATCCATTCAATGATGCTCTGAGTATTCCCTCGTTGAAACGTTTTCGCCAATATATGGCAATCCTTGCCGAGTTGCATCGTCAGCGTTCCAAGCAAATCAACCTGAACCAATTTGCGTCTAAAAGAGGTTTGGATTTGCACGACCTTCGCGATGCGATTGATTATTTGACTCAGCAACGCGAATCTGAAACTCAAATTATTCCCCCTTTTGCGCGAATCGAAAATCGCGGGGGAGAAGATTGGCTTGTCACCGAAACGGATTGTGCGACATCGTGGGCATATACCGTAAGTTTGTTTGAGAATATTTGTCACCGACTCTTTATCGAAAAAGACCAACGCGCACTGCTCTACGAGTCACCCGATGAATATGGTGTCGTGCGAATGCGTTGGATGTCGCCCGATGATGTTCGCTTCTTGATTGCAGTCGGATTGCGCGCCTTGATTGAAAAATGTTGGGAACGCAAGATTCTATTGACGGGAATCATCAAAGATTCCGCCTCACGTTATTTCTCGCGCAACTATATGGGCGTCATGAAATTACTTGCCGCGCAAGATTCAGGCGAAGGGTACCCCGACTTAGTCGAGTTGGATGTGCGTCAACTTCCGTGGACGGATCGGATTTTGCTCGAATTGCTCCCACTGCTGGATAATAATTTGAATGCGCCTTGGACAACCATCGAGTTTGACTCTACCTACATGACGTTACATGCGGAAGCCGACGAAAGAGGACGCTCAAAAATCGCTGGCGTGAAACAATATATTGTTGCGCCAGAGCGACTCTTTGCGCGTTCCTTGGGCCAGTTTTTTCTCAAGCGCGAAAAAAATACACCTCTGATGGGACATGTTGTGTTCATTGATCGTTTAGTATTTCCCGAATGGGATCACGAGGCGCTCGATCAAGTCACAATCCAGACGCCGCTATTGGGACGCATCCAACCTCTATGTTATCCAACGCGCGATACTCTGAACGTTGGGCAAATGCTGAATATGTACTTGCTCAACATTCTCACGCGCAATCATTTTCCCGAAGTGATTGGCTATCCTGACCCATTGCATAAAGCGGATTGGGGGGCAAAATCGGTAGGCAAACGGATTGGAGCGATGGTAGCGTCCAGCACTTTTTCTTTTCGTTCGCAGCCGCTGCATCGCACTTTTCGCGATCTGCGCGATTCGTTTAAACGTTAAGGAGAAACCACCATGTTCGTCGCAAACATCATTGGCACGTTGATGAGGATTGAAGAAGATTCGATTACTCGCTATCGCTACGAAATTTGGTTTGACTATACGCGCAAAGCCATCAATACCATTGGGGAAGGCGCAATGCTCGCGATTCCAAATTTTTCTGGAAATGATAACGAGACACATTACAGCATTCTCGAAGTCACAGGCATTTTGCCCATTCATTACGCGCTCGGAAATGACACGAGCGGTTATCCTGGATTTGTCGTTGAAGCGGCGCACAATGCAGGACAGGATTGGACGACGCAAGCGGATAGGTCAACGGAAGACACAACAAAAATTCGCTGTGTTGGGGTACCGACAAATCTTGAAATCGTTGAGAAACATTTTGCAAAAACGGCTAGCGAGCCCCACGTGCAAGAAGAAGGTAATTTGCCGATGGTGGGTCATCCCGCCCAGTTGCTCGATACTGCAATGACGGAACGAATCGCCAATTTGAACATTGATTTGCAAAACGATAATGTAATTCAAATTGGAACGTTGGTGCGGGATGAGAATGTGCGCGCTTATTTGCGAATTGAAGAACTCATCAAAGTCCACTTTGGGTTGTTCGGTTTCACTGGTGCAGGTAAATCAAATCTCTTGAGTACGCTTGTTCGCAAGCTACTCAGTCAAGAAAAAGAAAAAGTAAAAATCGTGTTTGTTGATTTGATGAGCGAGTACACGGGACTGCTACTGGATCAGTTGGTCGAATTGGAAGGCGCACGGCTGATCAATATCGGAGCCAAGACCACACCTGAATCTGTCCTCACTTACTATCATTTGAAAAGTGAGACCAACAAGCACCCTGATCAAGATAACAAAGAAGTAATCAAAAACAATCTCGCGCACGCAACAACCGATTTGCTCAACACGACAGTTCTCCCAAAAGCATTAAAGCAGCGTCAAGATGATTTACGGAGACCAATCGCCAAGCTCCTGTCGCAGGGAAAAGTTCTTTTTGTCAGAGAAGAACAAGTACTGATGGGAGAAATAATCAGAGACGCGGAATCGGAATTTCGTGGCAATATGGGCAATGCAGGAAATGCGGTACGCCAGTTTGTGAGAAGTCTTGTACAGAAATATGGCAAGGTTGTGCCAAATTCAGAAACAGCAAAAGCGATTGAAAAAGAAATTAACGACTTTGCAGCATCGAATAAACTCTCAGACACCGCATTCCAAAACCTTTCGATCGTTCAAAATCGCTGTGCCGAAGCGGCGGAGCAACCACAAGAAACAATTCCCACAAGCGCGCAGATTGGCACAAGCCAAATCATTGATGAATTGAATGATCGCTCTCGCTCGAGTCTACTTGTTTTTCAGGCACATGATCCCGATGCGCTCCGTGAGTTCGCTGCAAAACTCGCGGGCATTGCGTACGAGTCACGGCGCAAGACAGGACAAATCACACCACTTGTTTCCTTCATCTTTGACGAGGCAGATGAGTTTATTCCTCAGCAACCAACAAGCGATACTCAGAGGAACACCAAAGCTGCGGCGATGACGCTCGCACGACGCGGACGTAAATTCGGTTTGGGACTTGGAATTGCAACACAACGCATCCGTTATCTTGATACCAGCATCCTCGCACAGCCCCACACCTATTTCGTTTCCAAGCTCCCGCGCAAAACAGATCGCGAAGCCATCGCTGAAGCATTTGGAATTTCTGAAGACATGTTTCGCCAAACGTTCAAGTTCAAGAAAGGGGATTGGCTCTTGGCGAGCTATGATGCCGCAGGACTTGAAGCAATACCGATACCGATTCACGCGGAGGATGCGAATACAAAAATTCTTGAATTTGTAGAAAGTCAAAAAACCGCCCCGCACTAAAAATCAAAGCGATTCAGTTTATGCGAACCATCAATCATAACGGCAAAGAACTTGCCACTCCGAATCTCTTTGCCAGTTACCGCCTCGGTGATGTTACTTCCGCAGGCGTCAAATTCTTTCCGTGGAAAATCACCAACACTCAAGCCGTGCTTGTCAACGCTTATGATTTGATCGAAAATCCGAAATGTTCAGGGTATCGCAAACGCTTGACCGAACAAGGCAAAACGATTCGACAACACATCGAGTTCAATGGTCCCTTGATGATTGATTCGGGAGCGTATTATTTTCTTCGGAGCGGGAACATTCACGTTCGTCCCACCGATGTTCTGCAAGTTGAACAAAATTCTGACGCAGACCTCGGCGTGATTCTCGATCATCCCTTTCCTCCCAAAGCGAGCGACAAACAACAGCGCATCAACCGCACCCTAGCAAACACGCGTACGATGTTTGCCAATTTTACAAAAGAGGAACATTCCGCGTTTGAATTACTGCCTGTGATTCACGGACACGATGCCAAGACGATAAAAAAGACGATTGACCGTTTGTATCATATTTCTGAAAAATACAACGGCGGCAAACTGGACAAACTAGGAATCGGCAGTCTCGCGCCTCTCGCGCAAAATGGGAATAAAGAACTTGCCGTAGAAGTCCTCACAAGCGTTCGAAGCTATTTGCCCAACACATATCTCCATTGTTTTTCAATGGGGTCGTCGCTTCTAATGTTGCTGGCTTTTTATTGCGGCGCAGATACAGTAGATTCTCAAACTTGGATTGTGAGCGCGGCATTCAAATTCATTCAGATGCCTGGACATGCTATCGTTCGCCTCGCCACACGCGAACGTGCCGCGAATCCCTATCGTTATCACAAGAAAATGCAAGAGCTCAAAAGGTTAATCCGCGATTTGTACGAACAGGAAGAATTCGTCCTGAAAGATTGGCAATCGGGTGAGATTCTGCGCGATCCGAACGAGAGCGATCTAGACCAATACATCAATGAATTGACCGACCGACGGGGCGACCGTCATCTTCACAATCGTGCTTGTCACAATCTCTGGGTTTTCAATTTCGAAGCAAAACGCGCTCGCCAAGAAAAACAGCATGGAAAATTTGAGGAATTCATTGAAGGACGACTCAAAGGTACCAAATACTATGACGCTTTTGTGTATGCTAAACAAAGAAAGAGGGATTTGAAAATTCGCGCTTGACACGCGCCTCCCATTCTGCTATATTACCGCCAACAAAGACGCTGACGCAGACGAGTACGCGTTTTACGAATTTCAGAAAGTCCGTTGTCATCAAGCAACACAACATCTCATGCTGATGTTGTTTTTTACGAAGGTGCGTTGTGTTGATTGATGAGGATGTGAGACGGACAATTACGAAAACGCCGAATGGACTGCCGAGTTTTGGAATCGAACGGGTAGGGGCGACGGTTTATCCTCGCCCAACATCAAGTAAATTCCAACGGAAAACGCCCCCGTTATCGCGGCTGAGGGGATGAAGATTAGAGACTGGACATTAGCATGCCGTCTCGTCGAGTCCCTGCTAGAGTGAGACTGGCTCAACCTTTCCGTCGCACCGCGACGGATTTTTTGTTTTTGGGCGGTTCGCTGTGAACGTTACGGCGAACGTTCCTTACGACACAGAGCGGTCTCAATTAGGGTGGTACCACGGGCAGTATTTCAAAACGCTCGTCCCTTTCGGGATGAGCGTTTTTTTATTTTCTGGAGGTGAACATGTTCCAACCATCACGCGACGAATTTCTTGAATATGCTCAACGCGGCAATCTCGTACCCGTTTTCCGCGAATTGCCCGCCGATTTGGAGACACCTGTTTCCGTGTATCTCAAATTGCGCGGCAACGGAAATTCTTTTCTTTTGGAATCGGTGGAAGGCGGCGAACAAATTGCGCGCTATTCGTTCATCGGCGTCCATCCTTCACGCGTCATCACGTTGAGGAATGGCGATTCGCTCGACGCCGTGCGCGACGCGTTGAAAAATTTTCGCGCGGTCTCTGTCCCCGGTCTGCCGCGTTTCACGGGCGGCGCAGTCGGCTTTCTCACATACGACATCGTGAATCAATTTGAGCGCATTCGCACTCATCGCAACGGCAACTATCAAGAATATCCGCTGCGCGAATTGCCTGAAGCGATGTTTATGCTCGCGGATACGCTTATCGCGTTTGACCATGTGAAACATCGCATGTTGGTTATTGCAAACGCGCACATTAACGGTGATGCACACAAAGCGTATGACGAAGCGACTGCGCGCATCAATCAACTCATCGCGCGATTGCGACAACCGCTTTATCCGCCGATGCGCGGCAGCGTCGCAAATGGCTTTCAATTGAAATCGAACATGACGCCCGAACGTTATTGCGAAATGGTGCGCGCGGCGCAAGAACACATCGCGGCGGGTGATATTTTCCAAGTGGTGTTGTCGCAGCGTTTTGAACGCGAGACACACGCGGAAGCGTTTGAAATTTATCGCGCGCTGCGAAGATTGAATCCGTCGCCGTACATGTTTTTCCTTGATTTCGGTGAAACGCAATTCGTCGGCGCGTCGCCCGAAATGTTGGTGCGCTTGGAAGATGGCATCGCGCAATTGAATCCGATTGCGGGAACGCGACGACGCGGCGCGAATGAACAAGATGATGTCGAATTGGAAAACGAATTACGCAGTGACCCGAAAGAACGCGCGGAACATGTAATGCTCGTGGATTTGGGACGCAATGATTTGGGGCGTGTGTGTGAATTTGGTTCAGTGAAGGTTCAAGATTACGCGGTGGTGGAACGTTATTCCCACGTAATGCATCTCGTCTCGCGCGTCGTAGGAAAATTGCGCGAGGAATACGACGCGTTCGATTTGGTGCGCGCGACATTTCCTGCCGGTACGCTTTCAGGTGCCCCAAAAGTGCGCGCGATGGAAATTATTGATGAACTCGAAAACGCGCAGCGCGGTCCATACGCGGGCGCGGTTGGCTATTTCGGATTTCCAACATGTAGAGACGTTTCGGCGGAACGTCTCTACGGCAACATGGACTTGTGCATCACGATTCGCACTATCGTCATGCGATACGATGCAGTTCATCGCCGCAGTCACGCTTACATTCAAGCGGGCGCGGGCATTGTCGTCGATTCCGTTCCCGAACAAGAACATCAAGAATGTGTGAACAAGGCGAAAGCGTTGGCGGAAGCGATTCGGATGGCGGAGGAAGAGGTGTAGCAAGTAGCAAGTATCAAGTAGTAGGTAGCAAGTATCAAGTAGTAGGTAGCAAGTATCAAGTAGCAGGTATCAAGTATCAAGTAGCAGGTATCAAGTATCAAGTAGCAGGTATCACGCATCACGTAGCACGTATCGCGTTATCCTTACTACCTACTACCTGCTACTTACAAGGAGAACCGAACATGATCATCGTCATTGATAACTACGATTCGTTCACCTACAACCTCGTGCAGTATCTCGGCGAACTCGGCGCGACGCTGCGCGTGTTTCGCAATGACCAAATTACGCTCGACGAAATTCGCGCGTTGAATCCATCGCACATTGTCATTTCCCCCGGACCCGGTGACCCAACCGAGGGGGGGGTGTCGAATGAGGTGATACGCGAATTGCACCAAACGATTCCGATACTCGGCGTGTGCTTGGGGCATCAATGCATGGGACATGTGTTTGGCGGCAACGTCACACGCGCACCGCGTTTGATGCACGGCAAAACCTCGCGCGTGTTTCATCGCGGGCGCGGCTTGTTTGAAGGAATGCCGAATCCATTTGAGGCGGGACGCTATCACTCGCTAATTGTGCAAGAGCCATTGCCCGAACCACTCGTCGTCACCGCGTTCACCGACCAAGGCGAAGTGATGGGCTTGCAGCACAAGACCGCGCCAATGTACGGCGTGCAATTTCATCCCGAATCGGTTCTCACGCCGCACGGGAAACAGTTGTTGAAAAATTTTCTTGAGGTATCAAGTAGCACGTATCAATCTGAAAGTAGCAGGTATCAGGTATCAGGTAGCAAGTATCAGGTAGCAAGTAGCACGTCTAAGATGACAACCCACCCTACTACCTCCTACGTGCTACCTAATACTCTCACCAAGGAGCCAATCATGATACGCGAAGCCATTGCCAAATTGATGGAAGGGAAAAATCTTTCGCAGCTCGAAGCGGAAACTGTCATGCACGAAATTATGGACGGCACCGCGACGCCCGCGCAAATGTCCGCGTTCCTCGTCGCGCTCCGATTAAAAGGCGAAACGATGGAGGAAATCGCGGGCTGCGCGCGCGTGATGCGCGACAAAGCCGTGCGCGTTTCGCCACAACGCACCGACCTTGTGGACACCGCAGGCACAGGCGGCGACAAATCGGGAACGTTCAACATTTCCACCACAGCCGCGTTCGTGATTGCGGGCGCGGGACTCGGTGTGGCGAAACACGGCAACCGCGCGATTTCGGGACAGTCGGGCAGTGCCGATGTGTTGGAAGCGCTCGGCGTGAATTTTGATTTGACGCCCGAACAAAGCGCGCGCTGCATTGACGAAGTGGGCATCGGCTTTTTGTTTGCGCCGAAACTGCATCCCGCGATGAAAAATGTCGCGCCTGTGCGTAAAGAACTCGGCATCCGTACCGTGTTTAACATTTTGGGACCACTGACGAATCCCGCGTATGCACCCGCACAAATCATCGGCGTCTTTGACGGCGCGTATGCTGGCACAATGGCGCATGTGCTAAAATCGCTCGGCAGTCGCGCGGCGTTTGTGTTTCACAGCGCGGATGGTCTTGACGAACTCACCACCACTTCAGAAAATCACATCACCTTTTTCACAAACGGCGTCGTGCATACAGAAACGCTCGACGCGCGCGAACTCGGACTCGAACGCAATGTGCGTGAAGAATTGCGGGGCGGCACGCCGCAAGAAAACGCAAACATCGCGCGCCAAATTTTGCGCGGCGAGGAACGCGGCGCAAAACGCAACGTCGTCATGTTGAACGCGGCAGCCGCGTTAGTCGCAGGCGGTAAGGCAAATGATTTAGGGGAAGGATTAGAACTCGCGGCAGAGGCAATTGATTCAGGACGCGCGTACAGGGCGATGGAAAATTTGGTGGCGTTGAGCAAGAGTTTTGCTCAGAGTTGAATTGTCATTTCGAGCCGCAGTTGCGAGAAATCTCTGCGCGGGTATAGAGAGATTTCTCGCTGCCCTCGAAATGACAGTTGTGTAACTATGATTCTCGACGACATTGTGCGCGTCAAGCGCCAAGAAATCGAAAAACGACGCGCGCGTATTTCGCAAGCTGAATTTCGCGTGCGCGCGGAAAATTCGCCGCCCGTGAAAAATTTCGCGGACGCGCTGCGGGGGGGGGAATGTGTTGCGCTCATTGCGGAAATTAAACCCGCGTCGCCCTCGCGCGGTGATTTGAACGCGAACGCGGACCCCGTAAAAATCGCGCGCGTGTATGATGAAAACGGCGCGTCCGCGATTTCGGTTTTGACAGACCGCCAATTTTTCAAAGGCGAATTAAACAACTTGAAAGCCGCGCGTGTTGGCGCGGATGTTCCACTGTTACGCAAAGATTTCATCATTGACGAATATCAAGTGTACGAATCGCGCGCGCTCCAAGCCGATGCGATTTTGTTGATTGTGCGAATTCTCGACGATGCGCAATTGCGCGCGTATCGTGAATTGGCGGAAGCGCTCGACATGTCCGCGCTGGTGGAAATTCACGACGAACGCGAATTGGAACGCGCGTTGAAATCGGACGCAAACATCATCGGCATCAACAATCGCAATCTCGCGGACTTTACATTGGATTTGGCGACGACGGAACGACTCGCGCCAAAGGTTACACAAGGAAAAATTATCGTGAGTGAAAGTGGGATTTTTTCACGTGCGGATGTGGAACGCGCGGGAAACGCGGGCGCGGACGCGGTGTTGGTGGGTGAAGCGTTGATGCGTGCGGAGGATGTGGGGGCGAAGGTGCGCGAGTTGGCGACGGTAGGGAACGTTCGCCGCAACGTTCCGTAACGTTCGCCGCAACGTTCCGTAACGTTCGCCGCAACGTTCCGTAACGTTCGCCGCAACGTTCCGTAACGTTCGCCGCAACGTTCCGTAACGTTCGCCGCAACGTTCCGCAACTTCGCCGCAACGTTCCGCAACTTCGCCGCAACGTTCCGTAATGTGCGGTAGGGAATGAAATGCGAGGAACGAAACGGCGTTCGTTCCGTACGGGATTTGTAAATGACGATTGTCAAAATCTGCGGTATCACAAACATTGACGATGCGCGCATTGCGATGGACGCGGGTGCGGACATGCTCGGTTTCATTTTTTATCCGCCCAGTCCGCGTTACGTCACGCCTGAGCAAGCGCGCGAAATGGTTTCCGTCATTCGTGAAACGTCAAACGTGAAAACAGTTGGTGTGTTTGTGAACGAGTCGCTCGAACATATTCGCGCGGTGATGGAGATGGCATCGCTCGACTTGGCGCAATTGCATGGCAAAGAATCGCCGGAGATGCTGCGCGAATTGGGAACGCGCGCATACAAATCCATTCAAGCGACTGACCTTGACACGGCGCGCGCACTGATGGCAAACTATCGCGCGTCTATAAATGGAAACGTTCCCGCGTTCATCGCCGACGCGCCGCCTGCGAAATTACCCGGCGGAAATGGGATGGTTGCCGATTGGAGCGTTGCGCGCGAAATTGCAAACGAGTTTTCGATTTTGCTCGCGGGCGGCTTGAATGTAGAAAATGTGCGTGAGGCGATTGAAATGGTGCAGCCATACGGCGTGGATGTTTCGAGCGGCGTCGAACGCGCGCCGGGGTTGAAAGACCATGCGAAAGTGCGAGAATTTATTGAACAGGTGAAAAGGTGACAAGATGACAAGGTGAGCGACGTAGTTTGTCGCAGTCACCTTGTCACTCCGTCACCCTGTCAACGCATGTCAAAAGGCCGTTTTGGAAAATTTGGCGGACAGTACGTTCCCGAAACGTTGATGCCCGCGCTCGCGGAATTGGAACAAGCGTACGAAGACGCGAAACGCGATGAAAATTTCGCGCGCGAGTTTGACGAATTGCTGCAAAAGTTTGTCGGGCGTCCGACGCCGTTGTATTTTGCGAAACGTTTAACGGAATTGTGCGGCGGCGCGAAAATTTATTTCAAGCGCGAAGATTTGGCACACACGGGCGCGCACAAAATCAATAACGCGTTGGGACAAGGACTGCTCGCGAAACGCATGAACAAAACGCGCATCGTTGCCGAAACGGGCGCAGGACAGCACGGCGTCGCGACGGCGGCAACCTGCGCGATGTTGGGACTCGAATGTGTGGTGTACATGGGAACGGATGACATCAAACGCCAACAGCCGAATGTGTTTCGAATGAAATTGTTGGGCGCGGACGTGCGCGAAGTGAATGCGGGCAGTCGCACGTTAAAAGATGCCATCAATGAAGCGCTGCGCGATTGGGTGACAAATGTTCGCACGACGCATTATCTTCTCGGTTCGGCACTCGGTCCGCATCCGTATCCGACGATGGTGCGCGAATTTCAAAGTGTGATTGGACGCGAGGCGAAACAACAATTGCAAGACGCGGAAGGAAAATTGCCAACGACGTTGATTGCGTGTGTCGGGGGCGGAAGCAATTCGATTGGATTGTTTGACGCGTTTCGCCATGATGATGTGGAAATGATTGGCGTGGAAGCGGG
Source organism: Chloroflexota bacterium (assembly GCA_029778615.1). Classification (GTDB taxonomy): domain Bacteria; phylum Chloroflexota; class Anaerolineae; order UBA4142; family SHND01; genus SHND01. Next base: position 16,657 of record JAKOPZ010000189.1, read on the forward strand.
CGGACGCGGCATCGAATCAGGCAAACATGCGGCGCGTTTTGCGGAGCGCGGGATTGGTGTGTTGCACGGAACGTACACGTATCTTTTGCAAACGGATGATGGGCAAGTGCGCGAAACGCATTCCATCAGCGCGGGTTTGGATTATCCCGCCGTCGGTCCCGAACACGCGGAATTTTTTGAAAACGAACGCGCGGGGTACACCTACGCGACGGATGAGGAAGCGCTCGACGCGTTCCAAAAAATTTCGCACTACGAAGGCATCATTCCTGCGCTGGAATCCGCGCACGCGGTTGCCGAAGTGTTGAAACGCGCACCGAAAATGAAACGCGATGAAATTGTGATTGTAAATTTGTCGGGGCGCGGGGATAAAGATTTGCAGACGGTGATGCGAGAACTGGAGACTGGAGACTAGAGATTGAGTGAGTCTCCAGTCTCTAAGCTCTAGTCTTGTTTTTGAGATGAACCGAATTGACGAAACCTTTAATGCACTAAAGAACAAACGCGCGGCGTTGATGCCGTATTTGCCTCTTGGGTTTCCGAACATTCAAACGTCGCGCGAGTTGATTCGCGTCGCGCAAGACGCGGGCGCGGATATTTTGGAATTGGGCGTGCCGTTCAGTGACCCGCTCGCGGATGGTCCGGTGATTCAACATGCGACGCAAGTGGCGTTGGGAAACGGGATGACGCTGAAAAAATGTTTGGATTTGGTGCAAGACGCGCGCGCGAATGGTGTTACAATTCCGTTGGTGTTGATGGGCTATTACAATCCCATCTTGCAATACGGTTTGAAAAAATTCGCGCGTGACGCGGTCGAAGCGGGCGCGGACGGTGTCATTGTTCCCGATTTGCCGGTGGAAGAAGCGGATGCTTTGCAAGACGCGGCACGCGAGGTTGAACTGCACGTTGTGTTTCTCGCCGCGCCGACGAGCAGTGACGAACGTTTGAAAAAAATCAGCAAGGCGACGCGCGGCTTTATCTATCTCGTTTCGCTGACGGGTGTCACCGGCGCGCGCAATGATTTGCCTGAAGGCATTGCTGCATTTGTGACGCGAACGCGCGTGGTGACAGACAAACCCCTGTGCGTCGGCTTTGGCATTTCAAACGCCGAGAACGCGAAACGTGTCGCACATTTCGCGGATGGGGTCATTGTCGGCAGCGCGCTCGTTTCGAAAATTGGCGAGCCGGAAAACGCGGTGGAAAGCGCGCGTGGGTTTCTCGCCGAGTTACGTGAAGCAGTCAAGTAGAAGGAAGTTTTGTGGCTCAAGTTCTCAAACCCGGTGCCGTGGTTGGAAATTATAAAGTCATCGAACTCGCGGGTGACGGCACTCAATCCAACATTTATTTCGCCGAACGCGAAAATACATTTTGCTGGCTCATTCAAATTGAAGCGCCGGATTGGCAGCCGGACGTGCGCGTCGCCGACGTGGAGCGTTTTCAAATTGACAAGGGTGAATGGGTTGCGTTTCCCGTTGGCGGGACGAGCATGGTCAATCTCGCGAGTTGGGTAGACCGGCTCGAACTGCCTTATATCGGCTGGCGTTGGGCGACGCTGGCGCGCGAGATTGGATTGCTGCACGCCAAGAAAATTGTTTTGCAAGAGGTGCGCGTCTTTTCGCTGGACTACTTGTTTTTCAACAATGTCGGTGAGTTGACGTTGGCGCAGGACGAACCGGGCAAACTGGACAAGCACGCGTTTCCCGTGCCCGACGACCCCGAAGAGGTCACCGCCGCGTCGGATGTCTTTGCGTTGGGCGAATCACTCAAAGCATTGGCAGGCGAAAATTTGTCGAGCCGTGTTGCAAGTGTGTTGAACCGCGCAACGGACCCGGACATATCCAAGCGGTATCCGAACGCAACTGTGTTTGCCGAAGCATTAGGTCGTGTACTGCCGGACCCCAATCGAGAAAAAATCATTACCCCGCGCAGTCGCACACGTTCGGCGATTCTGATTGCGGTCTTGCTTTTTTTGTGCTTGGCAGAATGTGTGACACTGGTTGTGTGGGCAATTTTAAATCAATACATTGGCTTGCCTTTTTGAATCCAGTCCATACCGCATGGGGATATTTATGACGACAAAGAAAATTGTATTTTCGGGAATTCAACCTACCGGCGATTTTCATATCGGCAATTATATTGGCGCGATAAAACGCTGGGTCGCCGAGCAGGATTTGTACGACAATATCTTTTGTGTGGTTGATTTACACGCCATCACACTGTACCAAGACCCGAAAATTTTGCGCGCGAAAATTCGTCAAGCGGCGGGCGTGCTGTTGGCGTGCGGGATTGACCCGCAAAAAAGTTTATTGTTTGTGCAATCGCATGTCCCCGCGCACGCAGAACTCGCGTGGATTTTGAATTGTGTTACGCCCGTCGGTTGGCTAGAACGCATGACGCAATACAAAGACAAATCGGCGAAACTGGAAAGCGTCAGCACGGGACTGTTGGACTATCCGGTATTGATGGCGTCAGACATTTTGTTGTACCAAACGGATTACGTTCCCGTTGGCGAAGACCAAAAGCAGCATATTGAATTGACGCGCGATGTCGCGCAGCGCTTCAACGCGTTGTACGGTGAAACGTTTGCGATTCCCGAAGGCACAATTCCAAAAATTGGCGCGCGCATCATGGGCTTTGATGACCCGACGGTGAAAATGTCCAAGAGCCTCGCGGCTGAACAAAAACATCACGCGGTCGGATTGCTCGATTCACCCGACCAAGTATGGGCGGTGCTGAAACGCGCGACGACGGATTCGGGCAAAGAAATCACGTTTAGTGAGGATTCAAAAAAAGCGGGCGTGAAGAATTTGCTCACGGTGTATCAAGCGTTGACGGGACAAACGCAAGCGGAAATCGAAAATCATTTCGAAGGAAAGTTGTACGGCGCGTTGAAACGCGAAGTTGCAGATGTGATTATCGAGGCGCTCAAGCCGCTGCAAGCGCGTTACAACGAATTGATGCAAGACACAAGCGCGCTCGATGCAATTCTCCAACGCGCCGCCGAACAAGCCGCCGCGCGCGCCGCCCCAACGTTGCGAAAAGCAAAAGAGAAGGTGGGATTTGTTGTATAGGGCGATAGTGTGATAGTGCGATAGTGTGATAGTGCAATCGTGCATCAAGGTCAAACGCCAAGTTCTAATCTCCAGTCTCCAGTCTCCAATCTCCAACATTCCAAAGGAGGGAATATGTCCGACCAAACCAAATACGTTTTGCAAGAAAGTGAAATGCCCACGCAGTGGTACAACATTCAAAATGATTTCGCGACGCCACTGCCGCCCGTGATTCATCCCGGCACCGGGCAGCCGATTGGTCCCGCCGACCTCGCGCCGCTGTTTCCGATGGAATTGATTATGCAAGAGGCGAGCGTCGGTCCGTACGCGACGAGTTATGTCGACATTCCCGAAGAGGTGCAAGAGGCGTACAAATTGTGGCGACCCACGCCGCTCATTCGCGCGCGGCGTTTGGAAAAAGCGTTGGGCACACCCGCGCACATTTATTTCAAGTACGAAGGCGTTTCGCCATCGGGTTCACACAAACCCAATACGGCGGTGCCGCAGGCGTACTATAACAAAAAAGAAGGCACAAAACGCATCACCACCGAAACGGGCGCGGGACAATGGGGCAGCGCACTCGCGTTCGCGTGCCAATTGTACGACATTGAATGCAAAGTGTACATGGTCGCGATTTCGTACCGCCAAAAACCGTACCGCCGTTTTTTGATGGAAACCTACGGCGCCCAAGTCGTCTCCTCCCCTTCCCCCGACAATCCGATTGGACAAAAATTTCTCGCGCAAGACCCCGAACACACGGGCTCACTCGGACTTGCGATTAGCGAAGCGGTTGCGGATGCCGCGCCGCGCGAAGATACAAAATATTCACTCGGCTCGGTGTTGAATCACGTATTGATGCACCAGACGATTATTGGACAGGAAGCGCTCAAGCAGATGGAAATGGCGGGCGAATATCCCGATATCGTCGTCGGCTGCGCGGGCGGCGGCTCGAACTTTGCGGGCATCGCGTTACCGTTCGTGCGCGAAAAAATGAAAAGTGGCAAGAATACGCGCATCATCGCCGCCGAACCGACTGCCGCGCCTTCGTTGACGAAAGGTGTGTACACGTACGATTTCGGCGATACGGGGCAAATTATTCCGCTCGTAAAAATGTACACGCTGGGTTCGTCATTCATTCCCGCGCCAATTCACGCGGGCGGCTTGCGTTATCACGGCATGGCGCCCATCGTCTGCAAATTGTACGACGAAGGTTTGATTGAAGCCGTCGCCGTTGGGCAAAACGCCGTGTTTGAATCGAATGTGTTGTTTGCGCGCGAAGAAGGCATTCTCCCCGCGCCCGAACCCGGTCACGCGATTCGCGTGGTGATTCAAGAAGCAATGAAAGCAAAAGAAGAGGGCGTCAAGAAAACGATTCTGTTCAACCTGTGCGGTCACGGACATTTTGACCTTGCGGGTTACGACGCATACATGCGCGGGCAATTGCAAGATTTCGAATATCCGCGCGAAGAAGTGGAAAAAGCGATTTCGATGCTGCCGAAAGTGGAGATGGCGTCGTAATCAGAGCACAGAACCCAGAACCCCGATTACAGATTTTGCATCGTCTGGATTCTGTGTTCTGTTATCTGTAATCTGATGAACGACCTCTTTGAAAAAATCTACACCCTCGCCCGCGCGATTCCGTTTGGCAAAGTGACGACGTACGGACAACTCGGCGCGATGGTGGGCTTGAGTGACATGCGTTATGTCGGCGATGCAATGAACGCGTGTCCCGACGATGTGCCATGGCAGCGTGTGATAAATTCGCGCGGGACGATTTCGCTCGGCGGCGCGACGGGTTCCAAACAACGCGCGCTGCTCGAACAAGAGAGCGTGGTGTTTGACGAAAACGGACGCGTGGATTTTGCAGAGGTCGGTTGGATTCCCGATGCCGAATGGTTGGAGGAGAATGGTTACAAATTACCGCCGCCATTGGCGCAAGAAAAAAAGAAAAACGAAGGTGAGCAATTGAGTTTGTTCTAATGCGAGTAGCAGGTAGAATGTAGCAGGTAGCAGGGATGGGATTCTCTGCTACCTGCTACTCTTTTTACCTACTACCCAAACTATGGAAGCGACGGAACTGAACCTCTCAATTGTTTCACTACAAAATGTTTTGCTCCACGAAGAAATCGAACACAAGCGCGTAGAGAAATTGACGCGGCGTTTGCGCGATGAACGCGTATTAAAAAATCCGCCGATGGTGGCGCAAGTGAACGACAACGGCACGCCGCGTTATGTCGTTCTCGACGGCGCGTCGCGTACGAGCGCATTGCGCGCGCTGAACATTCCCGACATTCTCGTACAAATTGTGGATTATCACTCGCCGCAAGTGAAACTCGACTCGTGGCATCATCTCTTGCTCGACATTACGCCGAGTGGATTGCGGCGCGAACTCGATGAAGTGACTTGCGTTTCAATGGTCGAGATGGACGAAGCGCAGGCAGAGCGCGAATTGCAGGAACGAAAAATTCTCGCGTACCTTAAATTTACCGACGGACGTTCGGCAGGATTACGATGCAGCGATGATTTGAGAGAACAAGCCGAAGCATTGAATGAAGTGGTGCGTTCGTACGAAGCCAAAGTGGAATTGTATCGCGTCTCGACGACCGACCTTGAACAACTCGTCGCCGACCCGCAACGGCTCGCGGCGGTGATGGTGTTTCCGCGTTACACGCCCGACGAAATCATCGAACTCGCGTTGAGCGGCGCGCGTGTGCCGATGGGCATCACGCGTCACATTATTCCCGGACGCGCGCTGCGCGTAAATTTGCCGCTCGATATTTTGGAAAGCAACCAATCGCTCACCGAAAAAAATACATGGCTCGACGCGTGGCTCCAAGAGAAAATGAAAAATCGCAACGTGAGATATTATCAAGAGCCGGTATTTTTGTTTGATGAATGAAATATCAATGCACAATGGGCAATGCACAATCCACAATGGGCAATGCACAATGCACGATGGACAATGCACAATCCACGATGGACAATGCACAATGCACGATGGACAATGCACAAACCACTAATCACCCAATCACCTAATCACCCAATCACCTTATTCGCTTCATCTCCAGTCTCCAATGTCTAGTCTCCATGATATAATCCCGCGCGCGGATTCAAGAAAGGCACGCCCACAATGTCTCTCCCCGATTTCGGTTTGCTCAACTGTTTTTATTTGTTCCTCTTGATGCTTGGCGTGTTTTACGCGCTCTTTCTCCTCATCACAGGTGGACTGCATTCCATTCACATGCCTTCGCTCGATATTGATTTGGGCGGCGGGCATATTCCCGATACCGCGCATGTGGACATCGGCGGCGGAGCAGGACATGATGTCAGCATCGTCTCACTCAGCCCAATTAGCATTGCCGCGTTCGTTACATCGTTTGGCGGCATCGGTTTGATTGCCACACTCGGCATGGGGTGGAACAGCATGGCAAGCGTTATCGCCGCCGTCATCGGCTCCATCGTCGTCGCCATTCTTTCGCATTTTGCATTTTTCTATTTGTTCATCGCGCCGCAAGCATCCTCCGCGCTCAAATCGAGCGACATTATCGGACGCGCTGCCCAAGTCACCGCGCCGATTCCCGGTAACAGCGTCGGCGAAATTGCGTATGTTTCGATGGGCGAGCGGCATACGGCAACCGCGCGTTCCAGCAATGGGCAAAACATTGCGCGCGGCGCAACCGTCATTATCGAAGGCATCACAGGCACTGTGATGAATGTGCGTTTGGAATCCGAAAGACAAGAAAAGGAAGGTTAAGATGCAACCACTTGTAATCGTTTTTGCGGCATTCGCCGTCATCTTCGTTTTGTTTATTTTGTTTCTGCTCATTTCGGGACGTTATCAAAAAGTCGGACCGAATGAGGCATTGATTATTTCCGGACGCGGCACCACGCGCATTGACCCCGTTACGGGAAAACGCGAACGCATCGGCTACCGCATCGTCAAGGGCGGCGGCACAATCGTTTGGCCCGTTGTGGAAACGGCGAAACGCTTGTCGCTCGAAGTGATGACGATTGAAGTGGAAACGCCGCGTGTGTACACCGCGCAAGGCGTCCAAGTCACAGTGGATGGCATCGCGCAAGTCAAAGTCAAAAGTGATGAAGTTTCTATCGCCACTGCTGCCGAACAATTCCTTTCCAAAAATGTCGCGGAAATCAAACAAGTCGCGCTGCAAACATTGGAAGGTCACTTGCGCGCGATTGTCGGCACATTGAGCGTAGAGGAAATTTACCGCGACCGTGACCAATTCGCGCAGCGCGTGCAAGAAGTGTCCGCGACGGACATGGCGAACATGGGTCTCGGCATTATTTCGTTCACCATCAAAGACATCAAAGACGACAAACAATATCTCGATTCGCTCGGCGTCGCGCGCACTGCCGAAGTAAAACGCGACGCAGCGATTGGACAGGCGCTTGCGACGCGCGATGCAAAAATCAAAGCCGCCGGCGCGGAACAAGAAGGCGAACAAGCGCGTTTTGCCGCACAGACCAAAATTGCCGAAGCGGACAAAGATTATCAAGTGCAAAAAGCCGCGTATGACGCCGAAGTGAATCGCCAAAAAGCGGCGGCGGAACTCGCGTACGATTTGCAAAAAAATATCACCAACCAACAAGTGCGCGAGCAAGAAGTCCAAGTGCAGGTCGTCGAAAAGCGCAAACAGATTGAAGTGCAAGAACAAGAAGTTGCGCGGCGGCAGCGCGAATTGGAAGCGACGGTACGCAAACCGGCAGAAGCAGAACAATATCGCATCCAAACGATTGCGGATGCAAACAAATATCAAGCCATCACAAGCGCGACGGGTCAAGCCGAAAGCAATCGCCAAATCGGTCAGGGCGAGGCAGACGCGAACAAATCGCGCGGTCTCGCGCAAGCGGACGTGACGCGCGCAGTCGGTCTCGCGGAAGCGGAAGCAAACAAAGCGCGTGGTCTCGCCGAAGCCGAAGTCATTCAAGCGCAAGGTTTCGCCGAAGCGGAAGCGATGAAGAAAAAAGCCGAAGCATGGCGCGAGTACACGCAAGCCGCCATCATTCAACAACTCATCGAAGCGATGCCAAAAATCGCGGCGGCGATTGCCGAGCCGTTGTCGAAAACCGACCGCATTGTGGTCATTAGCAACGGCGGTGGTGATGGGAGCGGCGCGGGCGCGTCAAAAATTTCCCAAGATGTCGCCAACATCGTCGCCCAAGTTCCCGCGACGGTGGAAGCGCTCACCGGCGTGGACATTATCAAGACGCTGAAAAATTTGCCGCAAGTGCAGCAGAGCAATACAGTTGACACAACTGCCCAAGAGCCAAATCGTCCGACGGATATATCGAACGAAACATAATTTTTTGCATAGACACCCAACGCGAATCTACGCGAATCAAGACGAAAAAAATTTCGCAAGATTCGCGTAGATTCGCGTTTTTTGCCCGATGGACATCAGAAGTTACAATCGCGACGCGTGGGATAAACAAGTCGAACAAGGCAACGTCTGGACGCAGCCCGTTTCGCCTGAAGTGATTGCGAATGCGCGACGCGGCGATTGGAGCGTTTTACTCACCGAACAAAAGAGCGTGCCGCGCGAATGGTTTGTGGTGCGAGGACAAAGCGACATTGGCGGACTGGATATTTTGTGTTTGGCATCAGGCGGCGGACAACAAGCGCCAACGTTCGCGGCGGCGGGCGCACACGTTACCGTGTTGGACAATTCGCCGAAACAATTGGAGCGTGACCGTTTTGTCGCCGAACGCGAAGGTTTGGAAATTGTGACGATTGAAGGCGACGCGCGCGATTTGTCCATGTTCGCGGATGAATCGTTCGACCTCGTGTTTCATCCCGTCTCCAATTTGTTTATTCCCGAAGTGCGACCCATTTGGCGTGAAGCGTTTCGCGTACTGCGGCGGGGCGGCATTTTGCTTGCGGGCTTTATGAATCCCGCGATGTACTTGTTTTCGTACGACGCGTTGGATGGCAAAGAGCCGCTGGTCGCGAAATACAAATTGCCGTACTCGGACATTGACCAAATGCCAAAGAGGGAATTGGAGAAACTCATCGCGGAAGGTTCACCGCTCGAACACAGTCACACGCTCACCGACCAAATCGGCGGACAACTCGACGCGGGGTTTCATCTCGTCGCGATGTACGAAGATTTTCACACGCACGTCGCATTGAGCCAATACATGCCAACGTATCTGGCGACGCGCGCGCTCAAACCTTGAACGGTGCGCTCATGTCATCGGAAAATCGTTTTCAGCTGACGCGCTTTGCGTGGCTCTCGATTGGCGCGGCGGTTGCAACCATTGGCTTGAAGGTTGCGGCGTTTGGCGTCACCGGCTCGGTGGGTTTACTTTCCGACGCGGCGGAATCGTTGGTGAATCTTGTGGGCGCGGTGGTCGCGTTGGTGATGCTGACAATTGCGGCGCGTCCGCCTGACGAGGAACACGCGTACGGACACGGCAAAGCGGAATATTTTTCCAGCGGCGTTGAAGGCGCGTTGATTTTTATCGCCGCCATTTCGATTGCGTATGCGGCGTTCGTGCGCTGGCTCAATCCGCAGCCATTGGAAGCGCCCGGGCTGGGTTTGCTCATCGCCGTCGTCGCGTCGGCAATTAATTTCGGAGTTGCCCAAGTTCTGAAACGCGCGGGCAAAGAATACAATTCCATCACGCTCGAGGCGGACGCACAGCATTTGTTGACGGACGTGTGGACTTCGGGTGGGGTCATTGTCGCGTTGGCGGCGGCAGCGTTCACAGGTTGGAATTGGCTCGACCCGTTGATTGCGTTTGCCGTCGCGCTGAATATTTTGTTTACGGGGTTTCAATTGGTGCGGCGCTCGGTGTTGGGCTTGATGGACACGGCGCTTCCGTCTGTCGATTTGAAAAAAATCAATTCGATTCTCGACGGATACAAAACGCAAGGCATCGAATTTCACGCGGTGCGTTCGCGGCAAGCGGGCGCGCGGCGTTTCGTTTCCATGCACGTGCTCGTTCCGGGAAAATGGACGGTGCAGCGCGGGCATAAACTTTTGGAAAAAATTGAAGCCGACATTCGCTCAAGTTTTCCGGCGATTACGGTGTTTACGCATTTGGAATCGCTCAACGACCCCGCTTCGTATGACGATACGAAATTGGACCGCGCAAATGAAAACGGAAAAAAAGAACCGCCGCCGAATTGATTCGGCGGCGGTTTTAAACGAGCTTCAAGTTTGGCACAACATCCAAATCCCACGCACTCGTCTCCCCTGCGCGATAGTGACGCGACGCGGCGGCAGCAATCATTGCCGCGTTGTCCACACACAATTTTGGCGGCGGAAATATCACGGGACGCGACGCCCGCGCGCTCATTTCCGCGCGCAGTGATTTATTTGCCGCGACACCGCCCGCGAGCAAAACGTATTTCGCCTCAAATTCTTTCACCGCGAGAATTGTTTTTTTCACGAGTATGTCCACAATCGCCACCTGCGCGCTCGCGGCAATATCGTGCACCGGCAAATTTTGCGTCCCAAGTTTTTTCGTCAAATTCAGTACCGCCGTTTTCAATCCGCTAAAGGAAAAATCGTACGGGCGTTTGGTGTGGGCGCGCGGAAGTTTGAACGCGGACGCGTCGCCGTTTTCTGCCGCGCGTTGAATGGCAGGTCCGCCGGGGTAGCCGAGATGCAAGAGGCGCGCAATTTTGTCGAACGCTTCGCCCGCCGCGTCGTCAATCGTGTGCCCGAGTTCGACGTATTCGCCGTGTCCGCGCATCAACACGAGCGACGAATGTCCGCCGCTCGCGACGAGCGCGACGAGTGGAAACACATTTTCCATTTCGGGCTGCACATAGGGCAAACCCGCATCGAGCCAATTCGCGTAAATATGTCCTTCCAAATGATTGGTGCCGAGCAGGGGCAAATTTTGCCCGAGGGCGATGCCTTTGGCGGCGTTCACGCCGACGAGGAGCGAGCCCGCGAGTCCGGGTCCGTGTGTGACCGCAATCGCGTTCAAATCGCGCCAGGTTACGTTTGCGGCGTCCATCGCTTCGTGAATCACCGGAATAATTTTCAAGACATGTTCGCGCGACGCGACTTCGGGAAACACGCCGCCATATTTCGCATGCATTTCCGCTTGCGACGCGACCACATTCGACAAAATACGGCAGCCATCCTGAATCACTGCGGCTGCCGTTTCGTCACACGAGGTTTCGATGCTTAAAATCAAATCAGTCATGATAACAGGTAGTATGTATCAGGTAGCGCATAGGAGTCAACTTGCTACCTGATATTTGCTATTTGAGTATGTTCGCCATATACGCCGCGTCCGAATTGATGAAATAGATTTTGCGTTTCGTTTCGTTCACGGTGAAATCCTGCAAATTCTTGAACACGTCGCCTTTTTCCGCGTAGGGTTTGAACTGACGCACAAATTTTCCGTTTTTATCAAATTCCACAATGCGTTGGTTGCCCGCGTCGGCGACATAGAGCGAGTCCACTTCGGCGCGCGTGTAAATTGCCACCGGATTTTTGAGCGGCGTTGCCAACGCGCCGAGTTGAAAGGGTACGGGCGTGCCCGCGCGGAAACGCTGCACCGTGCCGTTATCGTTCAGCACCCACACATCCCCGTCAATTGCCAAATCCACCGCTTTGTTCAAAACGGGCTGCGCGTTCGCGGGAAAATAATTTTCGCCTTTGGTTGCGTAACCGGAGGCGTTGGGTGCGTAGCGATAAATTTGATTGTTGCGCGCGTCCAACAAATAAATGTTGCCGCCGAAATTTGCCAGCGCGCGCAAGTCGCCCCATTTGTTCGCGTCCTCCACTTGCGTTACGTTCCACTGCTTGCCTTCAACGTCGTACAACAAAATCGCGTTCTTGGTCAACGCGACCAGATTGACCTTGTCCGGCGTTGGCGCAACGGTGGTCATCCACTGCAACGCGTCCACCTCCACCTTTTCCAACTTGTCGCCGACGTTAAGCAGCACCCCATTGTTGTCGGTCGGTTCTGCCGCGCCCGAAGCATCATTCACCGTATAGTTATAGATGTGTCCGCGTCCGTCGAGCAAAAAGATTTGGTCGTTGCTCGCGGCAATTTGTTTCAACTGCGCGCCGCCGGGCTGGGCGAGCGTCGGCAAAAAGTACAGCACCGTTACGCCGTCCAACTCGTTCATTTGGTCTTGAATGCGATACAACACGCCGCGCGCTTTGGTGGAATCGCGAATCGTTTGCGCGTCCTGAACAATCGTGAGAGCGTTCTTTAACTGCGCGCGTCGCGCGGTCAGGTCGGGATTGACTTCGGCTTGTTTGACCAACGTATCCGCCTGCGCGATGAGCTCTTCGTATTGGGCGGTGAGCGCGCTTTGGCGATTCAGGTACGCGCCGCCCGCCAACACCACAAAGACGACGGGCAAGGTCAATGCCATCGCCTTGAGCCAAATGGGGTCACTCGTCGCGCGGCGCGGAATAAGCGCGGTAGAGCGCGGCGTCGCGCCGGGCAGAATCAAACGCACCAACAGCAAAAAGAAACTAATCAACATGCCGACGCCGAGATTGAGAAGACGATTGGTCTGTTTGCCGAACGCGTCCCAATCCACCGCGCCAATTGTGCGCGCCAGCGCGCCGCTCACTCCGGCTGCCGCCACCGTCAGTGTGTTTGCAACCCCGCCGACCGCGCGCGAAACACTTTCTTGCTGCGCCGCACGTCGCGCCAGGCGTTCCGCGCGCCGGCGTTCCAATTCCGCTTCCCATTCTTGACGCGTCGGTTCCCGCGCGGGCGGTGCCGTATCGCGCGCAGGTGTGAAAGGCGACGGGGCAGGGAGTGGCATTGCCATCGCGGACGAAGCATAGACGGGCTGTGGAATTTCGGGCTCGTCTTGTGTTTCGAGTTCCGGCGCTTGCGCGTCGTGCGGCGATTCCTCATCGTCCGGCACATCATCCCAATTCAATTCCATTTCGGACGCGGGCACGGCTTGCGGCGCAGTTTCCGTATCCCATTCTTGGTCGTCGTCCGTTTCTGGCAAAGGCGGCTCTGATTCGTCGAGCGAAACGAGTGAATCGAGCGGCACGGGCAGAGATTCAATATGCGGCTCAGCGCCAAATATTTCGGCGGCGGGCGTTTCCGACAAATCATCCACCACGACCGGCACGCGCGGGTCCATCAATTCCGCAATCAGCGCGGTCATGTCTGCGTCTTCGCCCAATTCTTCCAAATGACTCGCGATGTCTTGCGCGCTGCGTTCAGTGAACGCGACGGCGAGTTCTTGCGTTGAAGCGAGCTGGGTCAACGCGCGCGTTGCCAAAACGAAAACATCACCCGCGCTGACGGAGGTGTGTGCGAGGTCACACGCGAATTCACGGCGAATGCCGAGCGGGGCAGACGCCGCGCCCTGCGGCGCAATTAACGGGGCATCTTCGACGAACCAATCGGATTCGTGTGGATAGCGCGCGAGTTTTTCACTCGCTTCCACATACACCACAGCAGGACCCGCTTGCCCGATATACAAATCATTCCCGCGCAGCACCACTGCGCTCACGCCTGCCATGCGCCGCGCTTCGCGCGCGAGTTGCCGATTGGAATCGAATAAATATACATTCGCCGCGCGCAGTGCTTCGGACAAACTGAAACTGATGCTGCCGCGTCCGGCGGCAAACGTATCGCGAATGACTTCAATCAACGCGCGTTCGACATCACTGCGTCCTTCGACCTCGCCGCTCACGTCGAGACAAATGTATAAATTGCCGCGCCCGCGCGCGAGGTCGCCGAGGCGCGCTTCGACAAACGTCGCCACGTTATCGGGTTGGTCTTGCCACATGCCGTCCACAACGGATACGGTGGCAATATCCACATCGAACGCGGGAATCAACGCTTCGGTGTCCTGAACATCCAAATCAGACGCGGGCGTGGAAAAATCGTCCATTGCGCGGATTATACAACGGGCGCGCGCGGATGTAAATTGATTTCCGCGCGCGTCAGTCTACAAATTCTATTTCGCCTTCGGCGATTTTTGCGATTCGCACCAATGCTTTAACGGGAAGGTTGAGTTCTTCCAACGCCGCGCGTCCGCCATCGTGCGTTTTTTCAATCACCGCGCCGATGCCGACGACGCGTGCGCCGCCGCGTTCGGCGAGACGACACAGCGCCAACATCATTTGGGCGTTGGTGAGAAAATCGTCAATCAAGACGATGCGGTCTTGCGCCGACAAAAATTCCGGCGAAACAAATAAATCAATCGCTTGATTGTACGTGTGTGAAAGCGTTGACTCTTGTAATAGTTCGCGCGGCATTCCCGCCGCGCGGCGTTTGCGCGCAACGATGAGCGGGATGGAGAGGGCGGTTGCCGTTGCCAGCGCGGGCGCGATGCCGCCGGTTTCGACAGTCATGATTTTTGTCGGCTGTGTATCGGCAAACAGCCGCGCCAATTCGGCGCCGATTGCTTGCATCAACGCGGTGTCAATTTGATGATTGAGAAACGAATCAACTTTGAGCGTGCCGCGCCCAAGGTCAGCGCTCTCGGCGCGGATGCGTTCTTTGAGAATTTCCATCTGCGGAAAAAAGAGTAACCCGTATTCAGTTATCAGTCATCCGTTATCAGAGCCAGAGCGACTGAGGACTGAATACAGCTCACTGTCCTTCGCGTTCCATCATTTCGCGCAAGGTTTGGATGGTTTCAATTTCGTGCGGCGCTTTGTCCGGACGAAACGCGACGATGCGCGCGTGCCGCAGGGCGACACCGGATTTGTAGGCGGGTGAACGCTGCACATTATTGAATGCCACTTCGACGACGACTTGGGGTTGGACGAACACGGTGCCGCGCGTTTGATGCGTTTTCAATTCCAAAAGTCTTGGCGTGAGCGCTTGGAATTCTTTATCGGTCAGACCTTTGAATGTTTTGCCCACTTCAAGAAATTCACCGCTCGTTTCGTCGCGCGCGGCGAGATGTTGATTCGAAAGCCAGCCGTGCCGCCGTCCATAGCCCCATTCCGACGCAACAATCACGAGGTCGAGCGTGTGCACAGGTTTCAATTTCAACCACTGTTTGCCGCGCTCGCCGGGCGTGTATGGCGACTGTAAATTTTTCACCATTACGCCCTCGTGTCCCGCTGCGCGTGCGGCGCGCAAGAATGTTTCGCCTGCCTGAACGGATTCAATCAGGTTGCGCGGTACGCATTCAATTTCACCGGCGATGTTTTTCAACGTTTGCCAACGCGCGGTATTCGGCGCGTCGAATAAACTTGCCCCGTCGCAATACAGACAATCAAAAACAAACAACTGCACCGGAATTTCTTGCTGCATTTGCGCCACATCGCGCGCGCGTCCAACGCGGCGCATCAGAATTTGAAAGGGTCGCGCGCGTCCGTTCGCGTCTATCGCAATCACTTCGCCTTCGAGAATCGCGTCTTGAGCGCGAATAGCGCGGCGCGCCAAGTCCGCGACTTCGGGCAGGGACACGGTAATGTCCGAAAGATGGCGCGAAAATAGTTTTACGTCGTCGCCGTGTTTGTGGATTTGGACACGTGCGCCATCCAATTTGTATTCGAACGCGACGGGCGGCGAAATTTCTTGTAACGCTTCGGCAACACTTGCGACGCTTTGGGCGAGCATGGGTTTGAGTGGGCGTCCCAACTGCAAGCCCAGCTGTTGTAATCCTTTTTCGCCGCGCGCAATCGCCGCTTCTGCGACCGCGCCCATATCGCCCGCGAGTTGGTTCGCGCGTCGAATTTGTGCCGCCGGAATGTTTGTGTTGCGCGCCAACGCGTCGAGCAGGGCACCTTCGCTTACGCCAACCCGCATTTCACCGCTCACTTGTTTGGTGATGTATTTGGCTTCGACGATGGAAGCGCGGCGCAAGAGCGCGGCAAGCAGTTCATCTTTGCGCGCCCGCGAACCCGCGCCGGTCGCGTCGGCAATTTTTTCGTAGGTGTGATAGACCTCCAAAAGTTGCAGGGGCGGTCCTTGCGGCTGCCATGCGCGCGTCGTGAGCCACTGCGCCACCGCGTCGCCAAAATCAACTGCGCTGTCCGACCATTCGATTTCGCTGCCGACCACTTGAGCCAAGACGCGATTCAGCGCCGCGCCGCTGAGGTTGACGATGCGGGCATCACTTTCGGGAAAAATCCGTCCGATGAGCAAGCGCGCGGCGGGCGCGATTTCTGGCGGCGCGAGTTGTTTCAGATAGGCGCCGACCAGTGCGCTGTGTTCCAGTTTCTTTTTGGTCGCGGCGAGTTGTTCGCCGAGATTCGCGAGAGCTAAAAACAAAGACATGTTTTGTCGTTTGGATGTTGGTCGCCGTAACCAATTCTTGCGTTGGAGCGGTTATGACGAATGAATTGGTTGCGCCGCAATTTTGATTTGGTGAAACGCCGCGAGCCGCGTATAATGATTGCGATTTCGGGGTGTAGCGCAGCCCGGTAGCGCGCTTCGTTCGGGACGAAGAAGTCGGAGGTCCAAATCCTCTCACCCCGACCTGTTCAAGAGTAACACGTGTTGAAATTCGACGCGGTTACTCTTTTTTTTGCGGCGAATGCGTTTGCACAAATTGTTTGCTCGCCGCGTTCAAGGCGCGTTCCGCGTCTATCCCATGCTCTTCGGCAATTTGGGCAATCTCTAGCAGCAGTGTCCCCACCGCGCGTTCCCGGTCGCGCGCCCGCGCGATTTTTGTTTGCAGTGCGTCGTTTCGTTTTGGCATTTGCGCGTTCGCGGCTTGCTTGGCATTGCGCCGCGCGCGTTCGGAAATTTTCTGCGCGCGGGTGAGCGCGGGCAGCTGGCGCGGAATCCCGGCATCGAGCGCGTGCAAGTCATGTGTCTGCCCTTGACGTTTTTTTTCTTCGCGTTTGATTTGTTCCCAATTGCGGATAACACTTTCGGCATCGTGCGCCTGCACGTCCCCGAAAACGTGCGGGTGCCGTCGAATCAATTTCGCGGCGAGCTCGGTCCCGACATCGCTCAGGGAAAATTCGTTTTGGTCGCGCGCAATTTGCGTTTGAAACAAAACATGCAAGAGCAAATCGCCGAGTTCTTCTTGCAGATGCGCGCTGTCGCCGTCCGAAATCGCTTCGATGACTTCGTAACATTCTTCCACCAACGCGCGGGTGATGCTGGCGTGCGTCTGTTCCAAATCCCACGGACAGCCGCCGACGGGTGCGCGCAGTTGCGCCATGATGTTGGCGAGCGTGAGGGGCGAGCTCGCGTGCGCGAGCGGCGCAAGGTACAGAACGGCGCGGCGCGACAATTTAGCCTGTGTGATTGTACCGAGAGTAAAGAGTTTGACGCGCTGGTTTTGAAGAAGCGTGACCGCGTGCGCGGCGGGATAATTGACGCAAAGCGTGCGCGCGATTTCTTTAAGGTTCGACGCGGCCACATTAAAGACGAGTGCGGGACGGTCGGTGTCCAAGCGCGGAAACGCGTCCGCAACAAGCTCGCGCGCGTCGAGAATTTGCAAGCCGCGCGCGAACGGGTCGAGTTGCAATTGTTTGAAAATCAGGTCGAGGTCCGGATTCATAAGTATTGTGCAGCGCCCCGTCAGCGACGTGTGACAAAGAACGCGGCGAGTCCGAGTAACACCGCGCCGACAAATAAAACCACTGCGAGAGCGAGAACCAGAACGGTGTTGTCGTTCGGCGCGGGCGGTGGTTGAAGGTCGGGCACCCCGCCAAAGATGCGCGTGCGCTGTGGCTCCACTTCATCCGCTGCCGGAATGGCAACCCGCGTGGTGTCGGGCGTGGACGCGAGACGCGTTGCCTGGTCAGGCGCAATGGTTGGAACGTCCGCGAAAGTGGGTGGGATATTTGGCGTCGGCGTGGCGGAAGGTTCGGCGGTTTCTGCCGGCGCAAGCGTTTCGGTCGCGGTGGGAACTGCGGTTGCCGTTTCGGTGAACGTTGCGGTCGCTGTGGGTGTTTCTGTCGCGGGCAAGGTTGGTGTGGCAGTGGCAGCATTCCCTGTGCCGTTGCTGTTTAGGATGAGTGAAGGCGGGGGTTTGGGCGGGTGCAGGTCGGCGATGTCAAACACTTGATTCGCGCTTCCCTGCGCGTTCGCGGCGTGAATCAAAACGCGGTCGGCGTTCGGGTCAAAGACGTAATTTTGCGCGTTGTTTTGGGTGCGGGCATTTTCCAAATCAATGTTGAAAAAATCGCCGCCGTCCGCGACGACAATCAATGCCGAAAGCAAGGCAGAACGTCCCGGCGAACCTTTGTCATCGCGGTCGCGCAGCTGTGCGTACACGAGCGCGCCGTCGGCGTCCGAGCCATCGGGATTTTTCACGCGCCCGAAAACAAAATAGGGTGTGGTCGTTTTGAGCGGAGCGCCCAATTTGACAGACCAATGCGCACCGCCGTTGGTCAGTGTCTCGTCGTCGGAAATCACATCAAAGGTATAGCTGCCTTTGGCGACGAGATTCTTGACGACGACATAGTGTGTGGTGCCCTGAAAATTTGCGCCGCGCACATCGTTAAAGGTCCCGATGCCGGCGACTTGCACACTGCCGGTTGTCGCGCCGCGCGTGCGCCATGAAACTACAAATTGGTTCTCGACGCTTCTGCCGTTGGAGCTCACCAGCACGTTGGAAATGCAAACGGTTGGGGAAGGGTCTGCGCTGACCGGGGCATTCAAACAGGAATTGCCTTGCATCGGCGGGGAAGCCGTCGCAGGGAACAATGCAAGAAACGCAGCCGTCATAAACAACAGGCATGACAAGACTGCGCGTCCAAGAGCTTTGACCGGGTTCATCGAAATGGCGTTCCATATTGCACTGTGCTCAAGCTCTTGTAACCTCATGCGCCAAACCAGCAAGAAAAATTCAAGAAATTGGATGTGCAATATGCGCGTTAGTAAGCCAATATGTACCATCCTTACAGGGGTTTGTCAAAGAATTGGACGCTCTGATCCATAGAGGTTTTGACGCGTTTGTACAGTGTGCTATACTCGCCCGTCGGAAAGCGGCGCGAGCACAAAGCGTGCCGCAATGAAACGAAATTACTTTACTTCTCCGGTTTGCAAGGCAATGTTGTTCGCGCGTTTTCTGTTTATTGTATCCCTTTCGCTCTTTGTTCTCCTCCTCGCCGCATGTGGACAGCGTCCGCCCATTGAGACTACGATTCTTTCTCCTGTGGGCGAGACCGCGACCCCGGTCATTGACCTTCAAGTTGATGCAGCACAAACCGAACAAACACTTACGCCTGCGGCGCCAAGCGAAACGGCGGAACCGACCGCCCTCGCGACGAGCACTCCCTTTGTCACTCCCACTGTTCAACCCACACTGAGCATCAGCGCCACACAAGCGATTTCGGCGTCCGAAACCATTTCGCCGGCAGGGTCTACCGAAAGCATAACGCCGACGGCGGAAGCGAGCGCGTGCTTTGGCTCTATCAACGGCAGTGTGGTCGCGGACTTGAACGGGAACGGGCAAGCGGAATCGGGCGAACCGGGCTTGCGGGATGCGAAATTGTTTTTGTACAATGCAAGCGGTGTGGTCGCGTTATACACGACGGGCAACGGGCAATTTTATTTTCCCGGACTCGTCGCGGGAAAATACACGCTCACTGCCGCACCGCCCGCAGGATATACGCCGACGGGACAACCTACGTACGAGCTGCAAGTCAAGTGCGGGGAAACCATCACGCAGAATATTCTGATGATGGTGAGCGGCGCAGTTACGCCAACTGTGACTCCTACGGCGCAGAGCAGGAGCAAAATTACACCCGTTGTCAGCGAACAAGGTACGCCGCGTGCGAGCAAGAGCGGGACGGGCGAGAGCAATTTCAAACCGTTCACCGTCGCGGCGGTGTACGACATTGCCGGTTGCGGTTCTATCAATGCTCCCGGCTTGTATCGGCTTGCGACTTCGCTCACGAGCCAATGGGACTGTATTCAAATTTACAGCGACAATGTAATTTTCGATTGTCAGGGCTATGCGTTGAACGGAACGGACTTGAATGGTTACGGCGTCGTCGTGCATCAAATCGGCAATGTGTTGAGTCAGCGCGCGCCGCGCAATATCGAAATTCGTAATTGCAAATCACAAAAACACAAGTACGGAATTTTTATTGACGCGGCAGACAATTTGTATATTCACGACAATACGTTGACAAACCAGTTCCGCGATACGGACGAACGGAACTTTGGACAATTTCTCGGATTGAGCGAAGGCGGCGGAATGCGCGTCGGTTCGACTACGAACGCGTTAGTTGCGGACAATCGCACGGACGGCAGCGCGATTGGGATTGATGTACGCAATTCGAGCGGCGTGACGGTGCGCGGCAATTCGGCGAACGGGAATACGGCGTGGGGTGTGCATTTCTATAATGTGCAGTACAGTGAAATTTCAAACAACACCACGACGGACAATTTGCGCTATTGCGCGTGGGGAAATGGCACGGTGGGCCCCGGTTGCGATGCGGGCGGCATTATGTTGCAAAGTGGTTCGAGCAAAAATGTTATCAAAGACAATACCATCACCGGCTCGAACGGCAACGGCATTTTTATCAAAGCGCACGGAACGCCATGCGGCGACGGCAACGTGATTTCAGGAAATACGATTAGCGGTTCGTTGTATAACGCGATTGAACTTTCATTTTGCCGCGATAACAAATTGGAAGGGAATCGTATCAGCAATTCGCTCGACGGAATTTGGCTGGGGTTCGCGACCAATAACGCGCTCGTCGGCAATCAATTGCAAGATTTGGGCAATCACGGAATCATTTCGTGGAACAGCAGTGACAATAACGTTTCGACGAATACGGTTATCAACAGTCGCGAGGGTTTGTATTTTTATTCGTCGGATTATGACCGCGAACAATTTTTCTTTGTGCAAGGCGCGCCGGAAGACCACACTTCGCGCGGCAATTGTTTGTGCGACAATCGTTTGTTGAGCAATGCGGTGGCGGCGATTCACTTGAACAATTCGCTCAAGAATCAAATCACGCAAAATCACCTCACCAACAACGGCGTCAATTTTGTGATGGAAGGTAACACCGCAGGCAATATCATTCAGGACAACATCATCGAAGGCGGTTCGTACAACATCACAGTCCCGCGCGTACAAAACGCTTCCTTTGCTGTCCGACCGAACGCGCTGACCGCGTTCGACCAGAACGGGCGCGCGCTGTCGTATGCACAATTCGTACAAACTGTGCTGATGGACAATGAGAACGATTCGTTTGACTTGAGGTGGTTCAAGTACAAGCTGCGAATTTCATTGGGCTTGAACGTGCAAGAATAACGCGCGGTTCAAATTTGAAAATGAAAATCGCGTTCGAGCGCAAACGCGAAAAAAGAGAGCGTCGAGTCTGATTAAACTCGACGCTCTCTTTTATTTTCAAAAAATCTCTTGGCGATGACCTACTCTCCCGGAGGGTCGCCCCTCGAGTACCATGGGCGCTGGTGGGCTTGACTGCCGGGTTCGGAATGGAGCCGGGTATTTCCCCACCGCTTGAATCACCAGAGAATGCTCAATCTATGTCGGATACACTATATTGGGGATGCCGTGCACGAGGCACCGCATCCTGCGCCACATCCGCCGGGGTG
>JAKOPZ010000190.1 GCA_029778615.1 Chloroflexota bacterium
GATAGAATTGCGGAAGAGCGCATCGCGCAAGCGCGTGCTATCAAACGCATTGGGGGATATAGTCAAGGCGCGTCATTGACGATATAAAAAAGAAATGATTGGTCTCGTCGAAATCGCGGGTGCGCTTGTCGTCATCCTCTACATCGTCTGGCTCATCGCGTTTTTTCAATTTTTCCGTTCGCGCGTGATGAATTATTTCGCGGAACGCATGAATGTCCGCGTGCGCGAATCGCTGGACGTATTGGACGCAGGAACGTACAACACAGTTGGCGATGTGCCGCTCGTAAAAAGCGGCGCGGTCCAAATTCTCGACATGCTCATTTTGCTCATTGGCACCGTCGGCGTATGCGCGCTCATCAGCATCCCCGCGTTTCTGTTTGGCGAAAGCGGCGCGCCGTATCGTTGGGAAAGTATCTTGCTCGGAACGCCAGCGAGTATTATCAATCTGCAAGTTGAACCGCTGCGCGATGACGAAGCGAATGTTGCGGCGACGATTGCGAATCAAGGAAACGTGAACGCGTCGCAGTGTCAAGTTCGTACGAGCGATTATTCTGCGCGGAACGGTTACATGAACGGGTCGTCCGCACTTTTCGATTTGGCGCGCGGCGAAACGCGCGTGATTGAATTTACATTGGACGCGGTCAATCCGCCGCGCGGCGAATACGCGGTGAATTTCGCGCTGGAATGTCAGAACCGCTTGAAAGAAAAAATCACCGCCCGCGTTCAAGTGGTGGAATGAGCATCAAGGAGCTCGCCCACAATTTTTTCCACCGACTCAGTTTGTCCTTGGTCCCACGCGGCGTGAAATGCCTCATCGCCCAACTGCGCGCGGATTTGTGCAATCTCCTGTTCCCGCTCGCGTCGCGTGTACGGCGGAAGGGCGAGTCCGACTTGAGAACCGAGACGCGCAGAGGCGCCGTACAACTGCGCGGCGCGTCGCGCCTCGCGCCACGCCCACAACATTGCCGCCGCGTTCGCCAATCCACTCGCCAATCCTGCTCGGTCGCCCACCTTTTGCTTGAGTTCCAAACTCCCGCGCAGAGTTTCCAACGCGCGGGACCCATCGCCCAATTCCCAATAGATTCCAGCCAGACCATTCAACGCGTTCGCGACGCCCGTTTCGTCGCCAAGCGCGCGTCGCAGCGCGAGACATTCTTCAAACACCGCGCGCGCCTCGCGCCATTTTTTTCGCCGCTGCAACGCGATTCCCAAATTGTTCAGCGTCAACGCGAGGCGAAGCGGCGCACCGTGTGCGCGTTCGAGTGCCGCCGCGCGCTGCAGCATCTCTTCGGCGCGCGCAAAGTCGCCGCGTCTGCCCGCCAACGTGCCGAGCGTGGCAAGCACCCGCGCACTGCCCGCGTTGCCTTGCGTCTGTGTAAAAATTTCGAGCGCCTCTTCTGCAAATCGCTGTGCGGCGGCATAATCGCCTTGCCGGGCGGCGAAATCGGCAGCGAGAACGAGTAATGCCGCGCGCGCCGTATCATCGGCTGCGCGCTGCGCCGCGCGTTCACTCCACAAACGTCCTTCGCCGAAATAGCCGCGCACCCGCCAAAAATCTTCCAACGCGCGCGTGAGGTCCGCGAACGAGTCAGCGCGTTCCTGCTGCGCGGCAAACCATTCGAGCGCGGCGCGCACATTCGCGTACTCGCGTTCTAACGTGTCGAGCCAAACGATTTGCTGCTCCGCGCGGCGCAGCGCGTCGGACGCCTCGCGCGCGAGCGCAAGAAAAAATTCTGCATGGCGCCGCGCCACTTTATCACGCGCGCCGCGCCGTTCCAGTTTTTCGCGCGCGTATTCCGCGACGACCTGCAACATTTCAAAGCGCTCCGCCGCCGCGCCCAATTCAAGCCGCAGTAAATTTTTATTGACGAGCAAGCGCAGCAGCTCGCGCACATGCGCGACATCCTTTTCTTGAATCACAAACGCGACCGCGTCCACCGCGCAGCCGCCCACGAACACCCCTAGCGCGTCAAACACGCGGCGTTCGGTTTCGCTCAAGAGGTCATAACTCCATTCAATCGCGCCGCGCAAAGTTTGCTGACGCGGTGTGAGGTCGCGCGGACCCGCGTTCAACATTTCGAGCCGATGGCGCAACTGTGCGAACAACTGCGCGGGCATGAACCATTTCGTTTGCGCGGCTGCCATTTCAATCGCCAGCGGCAGTCCGTCGAGCGACGCGCAAATGCGCGCCACGTCGAGCGCGTTCTCGACTGTCAAACGAAAATCGGGTTTGACCGCGCGGGCGCGTTCTTGAAAAAGTTGAATCGCCGGATAGCGCGCGACACTTGTCTTTAACGCATGGGGCGGCGCTGCCGCGCGGGTCGGAGACGATGGTTGCATGTTCGGATGTTCGAGCGGCGGCACAGGATATTCGTGTTCGCCGTACACGTTCAACGTCTCGCGGCTCGTAACCAGCGCTTTCACGTTGGGCGCGGCGGTGAGCCATTCCGCAATTTGCGGCGCGGCGGACAGGACCTGTTCGAAATTGTCGAGGACGAGCAGTAATTTTTTTTCGCGCAGAAAATTTATCAACGTGTCCGCGAGGGAGAGGTCGGATGTTTCTTGGAGACCCAGAAGGCGCGCGATGCTGGCAACGACGCGTGAAGAATCCGTGATAGCGGCAAGGGGAACAAAAAAGATGCCGTCGGGAAAAGCGGGAATGAGCTCCCGCGCGACGGCGATGGCAAGACGCGTTTTGCCTGCGCCCGGCGCTCCCGTCAAAGTGAGCAAGCGCACACCGTCCGCGCGCAATAGTTCCGTAATTGCCCCCATCTCCCGTTTGCGTCCGACGAGGCGCGTGAGCGGCGCGGGGAGCGCGAGAACCACAGACGGACGACGAACAACGACGGACGCTGCTCCGCTTGCGTTGAGGGCGCGTTGGGCCAAGACGGGCGCCTTTGTGCTGTCCCCGCGCGCATAGGCGACAAACGCGTCGCGCTGTTCGTCGGGAACATCGAGCGCAGCGGCTAGCGCGTGTGCCAGTTCTTTGGATGCGCGCAAGTCACCGCCTTCGAGGCGGCGCAGCGTAGAGACGGAGCAATGTACGCGGCGCGCCAATTGCTCGCGCGTGAGGTCGAGCGCTTTGCGGCGCTGCTTTAACCACACGCCGAACATCTCCAAATCCGGCATGGGTAGAAATTACAAGACAGCTGCCAATGTGTCAAAAAAGGTGTCACCCGGTGACACTGACAGCGCGCGCGAAATTACCTATGCTTGGCAAGAATTCATTAGCACTCGGACGCGAATTCTCAACAAGTTGGAACGAATGTGGAGGAATACATGAGACGTTCTCTGGTTTTGCTTTTCATCGGCGCGCTGTGCGTTTTCGCTTTCAATCACCCGGTCCATGCGGCGACCATATTTACGGTCGAAATCACTGCCGACCTTTCCGACAAAAATCCGGGCGACGGCAAATGCGAGACGCTCAAGCTGAAATGTACGCTGCGCGCAGCCATCCAAGAAACGAACGCGTGGTGCAGCAACCACATTGACGGCTGCAAAATTATTGTCCCGGCAGGAACATACAAACTCACGCGCGTCGGCACAGATAACGATGCGTCCCGAGGCGACCTTGACATCACGAGTTATCTGACGATTACGGGCGCGGGCGCGGAGAACACATTCATAGACGGCAACAGCAGTGTGACCAACGACCGCGTATTTCATATTCTGAGCAACTATCCGCCCATGCAAGCGGTCACGCTGCAGGGCGTGACGATTCAGAATGGCAAAAGCGCGATTGGCGGAGGCATCTACAATCAAGGCGGTCATCTCACCCTCAAAGATAGTCAGGTGCTTGCCAGTATGTCAACCGACAAAGGTGGTGGCGGCATTATGAATGACGGATTGAGCGTGGAACTCACGGGCAGTACGATTGCGTACAACAGCGCGCAAGGGACGTTCGGATTCGGCGGGGGAATTTATTCCAGCAGTGGCGATTTGTTTCTCACCAACAGTACAATTTTGAGCAACACTGCCAACGGCGGCTACAACAATGGCGGCGGGATTCATGTCGGCGGCGGCAGAGCGGTCCTTTCCAGCAGCGTCATTCAAAATAACACGTCGAACCAGTACGGCGGCGGCATTCGCATTTCGGACGGCGAACTGTATGTCAGCAAAAGCAGCATCAAGGACAATTACGCCGTCAGCGCGGGCGGCGGTCTATATGTGAGCTCGAACACCAAATTTAGTCTCACAGACAGTACGGTGAGCGGAAACATGGCAGACATCAATGTCGGCGATGGCGGCGGCGGTTTGTACGTCGAGACGGATGCGGACATCGAGAACACGCAGCTCCTCAACAATAGCGCGACGAAAGGCGGCGGCGCGTTTATTTCGGGGCACATAAATATCAGCGGCACAACGTTTGACGACAACTACGGCTCCGTGTCCGGCGGCGCCATCTATCAATTTGGAGGAAAACTGTTGGTGAACGCAAGCACCATCAGCCGCAATCACGCCAACAACGCGGGCGGTGGAATCTTTGAAGCGATTGGTTCTTTGAATTTGACCAATAGCACCGTCAGCAGTAACGATGCCAAACAGCAAGGCGGCGGAATTTTTGTCGAAAGCATAATCAACTCGGCGAGCGCGAGTTTTTACAACGCGACCATCGCGAACAACACGGCAGGAATTTCTGGCAAAGGCGGCAAGGGCGGAGGTATTCTCAATTTGCAAGGCGCCGTCGGCATGCAAAATACAATTCTCGCGGACAACACCGCCTATGAAACGCCGATGGGAATTCCGAGCGACTGCGCGGGCTTGTTCAATTCATACGGATACAATCTCGTCGAGTCTCTCACCGGCTGTAACATCAACACCAACACAGGAGACCTGTTTGGGACAGACCCGCAGCTCGCGCCGCTGCAAGGCAGCCCAACCGAAACGCACAAGATTCCGCTCGGCAGTCCCGCGATTGACAAAGGCAATCCCAACGGCTGCGCGGACGCGAACGGGGCGCTCTTGGAGCGCGACCAGCGCGGACACACGCGTCCTCTCGACGGCGACGGCGATGGGCAAAAGCAATGTGACATCGGCGCGTACGAGAACGACGACGCGATTTCACCGCAGCCATAACGCCAATTGTGCGCGCCGGGTCTATAACCCTGCTTGACTCTAACCCGATTATCAATCTGCGCGCACGCAAGTACATTTTTCGGAGAAAAAAAATGAAACGAATCGTCTCAAATCTGAAATGGTTCATTGCACTCGCCACTCTTGTACTGTTCACCCTCAACCTCACGCCGACGCCCATCGCGCGCGCCGATAATCCGCAAGCGGACCCCGACGCGATGGTCATGTCGGACGGACGCGTTGTCCATGCGCCCAATGCGACAGAACCGTTCACGCTCGCGTATGCAGGCAGCGCGGCAGACACGCGCAAAACGAATTCGGCGGAAAGCATTATCGGCAAAGACAACCGCAGTGCCGTTACCAATGAGACCAAAAAGCCGTATCGTGCCATCGCGTTGGTTAGCGTCCAGCATAGTGATATGCTTTATTACTGCACGGGCTTTTTCATAAGCAAAGATACGGTTGCCACGACGGCTGCCTGTGCGAATCCATTGACGTACGGCGCGGTGATTCGTGTTTATCCCGGGTTCTATGATTATCAACAGCCCTACGGTGATGCAGAAGCGATTGTGGCATTTGTACCAGCGGGCTGGCTTACCAACATGAACCCCAAGTACAACTATGGCGCGCTCAAATTAGATAAACCTCTCGGCAACACTGTCGGCTGGTTCGGCATGACCTATTCCGGCGACGCCTCTTTTTTTCAAGACCGTCAAGTGGCACTCACCGGATATGGCAACGACTCCAACTTTCCGATCATCGCATCGCAGTGGAAGATGATAGGATCCATCAATGGCGTGACACCGCGCAAACTGTACTACAAGCACGATACGGACCTGCACACATTTGGCGCGCCGCTGTACGCGCGAATTGGCAGCTGTAGACCTTGCGCGATTGGCATTCACAGCGCAGACAAGGGATTGAAACCGTACCCGAAAATGAACAGCGGCATTCGGTTTACGCAAAAAGTGTACGACAGCCTCGTCGCGTTCACAAAGCAGTAAAACATACCCCCGACCCTCCATAGACGAGACCCAACCTGAGTTATAAGTGATGTTACGCATGTCATTTCGAACCCCTCAATCCTTCGGGGTAAACTCTGTGAGAAATCTCGGTTTTCCACTGAGATTTCTCGCGAGAAAGGCTCGAAATGACAGCTACTGCGTAAGGTGAGTTATAATGAATCCATCTCGGTTTTGCGAAAGGCACACCGAAATGGATTTTTCTTTTTCCCCCGAACTCATCAACCTCAAAGAACGCACGCGGAAATTTGTGAATGAAATTGTCATTCCCGCCGAACATCGCGTGCCGAAAGAAATTGAAGATTGGCGCGACTTGCGCGACGAATTGCAAGACGCCGCGCGTCAAGCGGGAATTTTCGCGCCGCACATTCCGCGCGAGTACGGCGGACTCGGTTTGAATTGGCGTGACTGCTCTGTAATTTTTGAAGAAGCGGGACGTTCTCTGCTCGGACCGCAAGCGTTGAATTGCGCCGCGCCTGATGAAGGCAATATGCACATGCTGGAAAAAATCGCGTCGCCCGCGCAAAAAGAAAAATATCTGCGTCCGCTCGCGCAAGGAAAAATTCGTTCTTGCTTTTCGATGACGGAACCCGATGGCGCGGGCGCGGACCCGAACAATTTGAAAACGCGCGCAGAATTTCGCGACGGCAAATGGTTCATCAACGGACGCAAATGGTTTATCAGCGGCGCGATTGGCGCATCATTCACTATCTGCATGGCGCGAACAGAGATTTCTCGCTCCGCTCGAAATGACAATGTTAGCGGCGCGACGATGTTTTTGGTGGACGCGGACAATCCCGGGTTTCGCGTTGTGCGTCAGGTGCCGACGCTCGATGTCGGTTGGCCCGGCGGACATGCCGAAGTGGAATTTGTGGATTGTGTTGTTCAAGAAGATGCCGTGCTGGGCGCGGTCGGCGAAGGATTTGAGTACGCGCAAGTGCGTTTGGGTCCCGCGCGTTTGACGCATTGCATGAGATGGTTGGGCGCGGCGCGGCGCGCGATGGAATACGCGGTGCGTTACGCGGCAATGCGTGAATCGTTTGGCACAACGCTTTCAAATCATCAAGGCGTGCAATTTATGATTGCCGATTCGGAAATTGAAATGACGGCGGCGCGGTTGATGATTTGGAATGCGGCATACGCACTCGACATGGGCGAAAAGGCGCGGCACGAAACGAGCATGGCAAAGGTTTTCGTCGCCGAAACGGTGAATCGCGTGATTGACCGCGCGGTGCAAATTTGCGGTGCGCGCGGGATTGCGGAAGATTGGCAAGTCGCCGCGTTGTACCGCGAGAATCGCGCGTTCCGCATTTACGATGGTCCGTCCGAAGTACATCGCGCGAGTATTGCGCGCCGCGTGTTTCGTCGCGCTGCGGCAAAATGAAAAAATGTTTTCTCATTTGGTGAACGTCACCCGCGACCAAGAATGTCTGTCACTCCTGCTGAATTACAAATCGCCCTTGAAGAGAAATTGCGCGCGCTGACCAATGGCGATGTGCGTGTGGAAAATTTAAAAATGCTCGCGGGCGGCGCGTCGCAAGAAACGTGGTCGCTCGATTTGGTGTTGGAAAACGGCGAACCGCGCGGCGAATACCAACTCGTTTTGCGCAGACAGCTCGGCGGCAAAATTCATCCTGACGCATTGGATTTGGCGCGCGAATTTCGCGTCATGCAAATCGCGTACGCGTCGAATGTTTTGCTGCCATATCCGCAGGCGTTCCTGCCCGATTTATTGAATCGTCCCGCCGCGTTGATTCATCGCAAACACGGCGAGACGATCGGGCGCCGCATTGTACGCGAACCATCGCTCGAACGCGCGCGCAAACTTTTGCCAAAACAAATGGGCGAAATGCTCGCGCAGATTCATCGAATTGAGATTGACAAATACGCGATGCGTTTGTTTTTGCCGCAGCCCATCGGTGGTAGGGAACGCTCGCCGCAGCGTTCCGATTCGCCGCAGCGTTCCGATTCGCCGCAGCGTTCCGATTCGCCGCAGCGTTCCGATTCGCCGCAGCGTTCCGATTCGCCGCAGCGTTCCGATTCGCCGCAGCGTTCCGATTCGCCCCAGCGTTCCGATTCGCCCCAGCGTTCCGATTCGCCGCAGCGTTCCGATTCGCCCCAGCGTTCCGATTCGCCGCAGCGTTCCGATTCGCCGCAGCGTTCCGATTCGCCCCAGCGTTCCGATTCGCCGCAGCGTTCCGATTCGCCGCAGCGTTCCGATTCGCCCCAGCGTTCCGATTCGCCGCAGCGTTCCGATTCGCCGCAGCGTTCCGATTCGCCGCAGCGTTCCACACCCGCGCAAGGGAACGAAACAGCGTTCGTTCCATACATGCCTTCACCCGCACAGTGGCTCATCGCCCAGATGGAAAAAAATTTGGACGACATCGGCGAGCCGCATCCCGCGCTCGAGCTCGGGCTGCGTTGGCTGCGCCGCAATCAACCACCCGCGCCCAAAAATCTTGTGCTGCTTCACGGCGATTATCGCATCGGCAATGTGATGGTGAACGAAAATGGTTTGGTCAGCGTCCTCGATTGGGAGTTCGCGCACATCGGCGACGCGTACGAAGATTTGGCGTGGTCGCTCGTACGCGATTGGCGATTCGGCAATGACCATTTGCATTTCGGCGGCATCGCGCCGCCCGACGAATTTTTCGCCGCGTACGAAAACGTAACGCAAACAAAAATAAATTATGACGCAGTGCGTTATTGGGAAGTGTTGGGCAATGTGCGCTGGGCGATTGGGATGTTGAATCAGGCACAACGGCATTTGCGCGGCGAGGAAGCGAATTTGGAATTTGCGAGTTTGGGCAGACGCTGCGCGGAAGTGGAATTGGAAGTTTTGCGATTGATTCGCGCGTAGGGGCAAAGCATTCCCATACGCGATTGCCAAGCGAGTCGCGTACGTGAATGGGAATGCTTTGCCCCTACAACGTACATGATGCAAGACCACCCTACCGCTCGCGAACTGGTTGATGCAGTCGCGCAATTTTTGAGTAATGAAATTGCGCCGACGACGAATGATGCGCGTTTGAAATTTCGCGCGCTGGTCGCGGCGAATGTGTTGCAAATCGTCGCGCGCGAATTGGAACGCGGCGATGAATTGATGCGCGCGGAATGGCATCGGCTCGACGCGCTGATGGGCGACGACGCGCCCGGTGAAAATTTCGCGCAAGAGATTGACGTGATGACGCGCGCGTTGTGTGTACGCATTCGCGCGGGGCAAGCGGACGCGGGAGAATTTCACAAGCGCGTTTTCGCGCATGTGGAACAAACGGTGAAGGAAAAATTGCAAATTGCGAATCCGCGTTATTTGGCGAAATGGGAGCGCTAACGTGACAGCAGAACCATCAAACGGAGCGAGCACCCGAACGTACATCCCGCTTGTCGCCATGTTTGCGCTGCTCGTAGGCTTGGCCTTTTTCGCGCGACACGTTGCGGGGAGCGCGTTGGCAGGTGCAAATTACAATGCGCTTTATTTTAATGTCGCCGCCGTGACGACACCCAAAGTGGTCGCGTCGGCAGACGAACCGAACGATTTGTTGTGGGATGAAACGTTTGGGTATGCGCGCTATGTCCAACAGCTGCGGCGCGGCGATTGGTTCGGCAACACCTTTCAAACCTACGCGCGCTTTGCCGCAAAGGATTCGAAAATTCAATCGTCCGCGCATTATCCATTTTTCTTTGACCGCAGTGGATTGGTGGTAGTGTGGCTCTTGACGCGGCTGACGGGCGATGTGCCGCGCGCTTTTGCGTTGGCGGATTTGATTTTTCCCGCGTTGGTGGCCGTGTGCGCGGTGGCGTTTTGTTTGCAGTTGCGGCGTTCGCTCGCGTTTGCCGTTCTCGCCGCCGCGTGTTTCATGTGGTTCAACTGGAGCGATACGGCAACGTGGCTCGGCGCGCTGCGCGACAACGCGGCGGGCGATGGAATGCTCTTTTCGCGCACGCCCTATCCGCAGTTGGCAATGGCCACATTCTTGTTGTTTGCCATCGGGTTGTTGCGCGCGCAGAAAACGCCGAATAGGTTGTGGACGCTCTTGCTCGCGCTGGCGCTGGCGTTGAACGCCGTCACGTACATTTATTCATGGACGCTCGCCCTTGCGGCGACAGGCATGATGGTGGTCTTGTTTTTGATTCAAAAACCGCTCGCGCTGCAACTCGAACGAAATTTCTTGTTTGCCTGCGTCGGCGCGCTGGGCGCGAGTGTGCTTTTGAGCGCGCCGGTTTGGATCGCGTATGTGTTGGCGCCGGACATTGCGCGCGATACGGTCACGCGTTTTGCAGAGGAACGTGTCAGCACGCCTGACCTTGTGACGCGTACGCTGGTCTTGGTTGTGCAGCTGATTCCGCTTTTGGTACCCTGGCTGCAAAATATGTCGTCGCGCGCGTTTTGGCTCGCGTTCTGGCTCGGCGGCATCGTCGCGTACAATCAACATCTCGTTACCGGGATTATGGTGCAACCCGCGCATTACCCGCCGTACTATTTTGGAACGTTCGCCATGATTTATTTGCTCGATTTGGCATTGGCAATTTGGGAACGCCTCACACCAAAAGGGTACGCCCGCGCGAATGCAAGAATTCTGGTACCACTTGCCGTGCTTGTGGCGCTGGGTGGATTCGCCGCGATAACATGGCGCAATGTTTCACTGGCGCGCGCACAAATCGAATACAATCGCACCAACGCGAGCATGATGCAGCTCGTAACAACCTTAAACCAACTGGACGGCGACTATATTGTGTTGACGACGGACGAGTATTTGCATCGGCTCTTGCCCGCGTATGTGAAGCAACCCTTTGTGCTGCCTATTCTGCAAGACCCGTTGACCAACGGCGAAGTGACGACGATTCAAGATTCTGCCGCGCGCCTTCTCGGTTACGCCGATTGGAACGCGTGGGAAAAGAACAAGCCCTCCGCGCCGCCGCAAAACGTGCAGTGGGGCTTGGATGCGAGCAAGGTGATTGTGCTGGTGAATCGCCATCGCCCGAATCGAATGCCGACGAAATTTTCCAAAACGCTTTTGGAAAATCAGGATTACATTGTGGGCATTGAGCCGGTGCAATAAATTGAAACCGCGAATCTGCGCGAATCTACACGAATGATCACAGACCCAATTTTTTTTATTCGCGTAAATGCGCGATTCTTGTCCAATGAATTTTTCGACTGACCTGCTCGAACGCGCGTACTATTTCATGCGGTTCACGCGCGCGTTTGATGACCGCCTCGATTTTTTATTCAAACAAGGCAAACTCGTCGGCGGACTTTTTTCGCAGCGCGGACATGAAGCGATTAGCGTCGGCGCGGCGTTGGCGTTGGGTCCGAACGATGTGATTTCGCCGCTGCACCGCGACATGGGCGCGTACTTTGTGCGCGGCATGACGGCGGAACGCCTAATGTCGCAATTTTTTGGACGCGCGACGGGTCCGAGTCGCGGACGCGACGTGAACATGCACGGCAACGGCGATTTGTCGCTCGGCATCATCGGTTTTGTGAGTCATTTGCCGCAAGCGTTACCTGTTGCGGTGGGCGTCGCGCACGCGTTCAAATTGAAACGCGAACCGCGCGTGGCAATGAATTTTTTTGGTGACGGCGCGAGCAGTGAAGGTCTCACGCACGAGGCGATGAATTGGGCGAGTGTGTTTCACTTGCCGATGATTTTTATTGTCGAAAATAATCAGTACGCGTATTCGACGCCGACGAAAAAACAAATGCGAAATGAAAATGTCGCCGACCGCGCGGCGGGGTACGCGATGCCGAGCATTGTGATTGACGGGAATGATTTTTTCCAAGTGTACGAAACGGTGCACCAAGCCGTCGAACACGCGCGCAATGGCGGCGGACCCGCGTTGATTGAATGTAAAACGATGCGAATGCGCGGACACGCGGTCCACGACAACATGTCGTATGTGCCAAAAGAATTGATTGCGGAATGGGAACAGCGTGACCCGATTCTGCGTTTTGAAAATCGTCTGCGCGAAATGGATTTGCTCGATGATGCGAAACAAAATGAATTGCTCGCGCGCATTGAACGCGAGATTGACGCAGCACAAACGTTCGCGGAGAACGCACCACTGCCGGACGCGGAGAGATTGACGGAAGGGATTTTTGCAGTGGTGACGGACGACGAATGACGAACGACGAAAGTAATCTGTCGTCTGTTATCTGTGTTCTGTAATCTGACCAATGACTTGGGATTCCATCATTCAACGCGAGAGTACCACTGAGATTTCTCGCTCCGCTCGAAATGACAGTACGAGGGGCAGCGCGCCGCGCGAGCTGACGTATCTCGAAGCGATACGCGATGCGCTCCAGTACGAGATGCGGCGGGATGCGCGCGTTCTCATCATGGGCGAAGATGTTGGTGTGTTTGGCGGCGCGTTCAAGGTGACGGATGGATTGTTTCAAGAATTTGGACAAGAGCGCGTGATTGATACGCCAATGGCAGAGTTGTGCATGGTCGGCGCGGCGACGGGGATGGCGTTCATGGGTTTGCGTCCTGTCGTGGAAATGCAGTTCGCGGATTTTATTTCGACCGCGTTCGATTCGATTGTGCAGTACGCGGCGACGAATCATTA
The DNA here is from genome assembly GCA_029778615.1 of Chloroflexota bacterium. Lineage (GTDB taxonomy): Bacteria > Chloroflexota > Anaerolineae > UBA4142 > SHND01 > SHND01. The sequence goes on from JAKOPZ010000190.1 coordinate 12,666, forward strand.
TCGTTGGAACGAACCGGTGCCGTGGGTGATTCGCGCACCGGGCGGCGGTGGCTTGCGCGGCGGTCCGTTTCATTCGCAAAATCCCGAAGCGTGGTTCGTTCACGCGCCGGGCTTGAAAGTGGTCACGCCTGCAACGCCTGCCGACGCGCGCGGACTTTTATTGAGCGCGATTCGTGACCCGAATCCTGTAATTTATTTTGAATACAAATCACTCTATCGCTCGATTCGCGGAACGGTTCCCGAAGGCGAAAATGGAATTGTGCCAATTGGCAAAGCGAACATTGCGCGCAGTGGAACGGACCTGAGCATTATCACGTACGGCGCGCCATTACACGAAGCATTGAAAGCGGCGGAGGAATTGGCGCGCGAAAATTTTAAGGTTGAGGTTTTGGATTTGCGTACATTGAAACCATTGGACACGGACGCTATTTTTGAAACGACGCGCAAAACGTCCAAGGTGTTGATTGTGCATGAAGCGAATTTGACGTGTGGCGTCGGCGCGGAAATTTCCGCGTTGATTTCACAACACGCGTTTGAGTTTCTCGACGCGCCGATTATGCGACTCGCCGCGCCGGATATTCCGCCGCCGTACGCGCCGATTCTCGAAGACGCGTCGCGTCCGAACAAAGAAAAAATTTTGCAAGCTGCGCGGAAATTGTTGGCGTATTAGCGGATGGCAAATCGCGTATCGCGTATCGCGTATCGCGTATTGCAAATCGCGTATCGCAAATCAGAAATCAGAAATCAAAAATTAAAAATCTCCAGTCTCCAATCTCCAGTCTCCAATCTCAAGGAGTGTTTATGCCAGAAAAAGTTGGTCTCATCGGTCTCGGCATCATGGGCAAGCCGATGGGGAAAAATGTATTGAAAGCAGGATTTCCGTTGACGGTGTGGAATCGCACCATTTCGCGCGCGGACGAATTAAAAGAGTCGGGTGCGCGTGTGGCGAATTCTCCAAAAGAGGTCGCGGAAAATTCCGACATTATTATCACGATAGTGAGCGATTCGCCGGATGTGCAAGAGGTTGTTTTAGGTGACGATGGCGTCATTCACGGTGCGCGTTCAGGTTCTGTTGTTGTGGACATGAGTACGATTTCGCCGCAAGTGACGCGCGAGATTGCGAACGCGCTGCGCGAAAAAAATGTGGATATGTTGGACGCGCCCGTGAGCGGCGGCGAAAAAGGCGCGATGGAAGGAACGCTTTCGATTATGGTCGGCGGCGACGCGCCAGTGTTGGAGCGCGTGCGTCCCGTGTTCGATGCGATGGGAAAACGAATTGTCCACATTGGCGAAAATGGAATGGGGCAGGTTTGCAAACTCGCCAATCAAATCGCGGTTGTGCTGAACAACCTTTCGATGAGTGAAGCATTGGTGTTTGCGGCGAAATCGGGCGCGGACGTGTCCAAAGTGTTGGAAGCGATTCAAGCGGGTGCGGCGGGTTCGTGGGCATTGAACAATTACGCGCCGAAAATTTTGCGGCGTGATTTTTCACCGGGCTTTATGGTGAGTCTCCAGCAAAAAGATTTGAAATTGGTGATGGAAGCCGCGCGTGACATGAATTTGTCCTTGCCGGGAACCGCGCTCACGTACGAATTGCAAAAAAGTTTGCAAGCGCATGGCTTGGATAAAGAAGGCAATTTCGCGTTGGTGAAAGTGATTGAACAATTGGCGGGAGTGAAAGTAAAAGGGGAAAGCTAAAAGGCAAAAGTTAAAAGCTAAAAGTAACAAGCCGAAGGCGAAACTTTTAGCTTTTAACTTTGAACTTTTGACTTGTGCCTGAACTCCCCGAAGTCGAAACCACTGTCCGCGATTTGCGTCCGCATTTGATTGGGCGCACGATTACGCGCGCGCGCGTGACGTGGGAACGCAGCGTCGCGCAGCCGAGCGCGAAAGAGTTCACGCGCGAAATTGTGGGATACAAAATTGCAGAAATCAATCGGCGCGGAAAATATTTGGTGTTTGGATTGGAACGCGCAACGACGGAGGACGAACGACGAAGGGCAAAGGAACAAAGAGCCGACTATCAGACGAACCGACCATCCGACCATCCGACCAAATTTTTGCTTGTCCACTTGCGCATGACCGGTCAATTTGGTTTTCACGAACCGCGCGTGAAACGCGATAAACATCAACACGTGCATTTGCTTTTGGACGACGGACGCGAATTGCGCTTTCACGATTTCCGAAAATTTGGACGTTGGTGGCTCGTGGACAATCCCGAACATGTCGTCGGCAAATTGGGACCCGAACCATTGGAAATGTCCAAGCGCGAATTTTTGAAACGTTTGCGCGCGCGGAGGGGGCGATTGAAATCGCTACTACTAGACCAAACGTTTGTCGCGGGTGTTGGAAATATCTATGCCGACGAATCGTTGTGGTACGCGAAAATTCATCCTCTGCGCGACGCGACCACATTGACCGACAACGAAGCGAGTGATTTGTACAACGCGATTCGGCGTGTGTTTAAAAAAGCGATTGGCGTGGGCGGCACAAGTTTTGATGCGACGTACAAACGCATCAACGGACAGAGCGGCGAGTTCCAGGAAGACTTGCGCGTTGTCGGACGCGCGGGCGAACCGTGTTATCGCTGTGGCACGCCGGTTGTAAAAACGGTGGTCGGACAGCGCGGGACGTACTATTGTCCAACCTGCCAAACATTGAAATAATAAAGCGAGTCCGTGAGTTTGGACTCGCTTTTTTTAACGATAGTTGCGCCCGCGATAGCCGCCGCCATACGAACCGAGGTCAAACAAGAGACCGATGGCGGTGATAACGACGCCTAAAGTATCCAAGCCCGCAAATGCGCCGCCGGGGAACGTGTTGAACGCAAAGGCATAAGCGAGGAGCGTCCAGGGCAAAAAGATGACGCCGAGGATTTGGACCAGAATGTTGGGCACCGGGTTCGACAGGTACGGATTGTTAAACAGCCAGATGCCGACGAGTACGATGCGCGGACCGAGCAGCGCGAGCAGCGCGAGAACACAGCACGGCATATTGTAACCTCCTTGTGAATCTTGAGCGATTGCGTGGACGCGCCAAGTGTAACATGGAAAATGCGACTTGCGCGGACAACTTTTGAAAATAAAAACGTCGCACGGTTAGCCGTGTGACGTTTTTTCAAATTCGTTTGGGCGCGTCACGCGCCGAAGAACGGCTTCGGCTGCCCAATAGCCGCACATGCCGTGCACGCCGCCGCCGGGCGGCGTGGAAGAGGAACAGATGTAAATTTTTTTATCGGGCGTGGTGTATGGATTGTAGCGCCAGACGGGGCGACCAAACAATTGGAAAAAATCCTGCACGCCGCCGTTGATGTCGCCGCCGATGTAATTCGCATTGCGCGTTTCGATTTGCGCGGGGTTCATTGTGCTGCGCGCGAGAATTCGGCTTTTGAAACCGGGCGCGAAACGTTCGATTTGATTTTCGATGCGTTCCGTCATGTCAATGCTTGACCCGTTCGGCACATGCGCGTATGCCCACAAGGTATGTTTGCCGTGCGGCGCGCGCGTTTCATCAAACAACGACGTTTGCACGACGAGAACGTAGGGGGTATCGGAAACGGTTCCGTGCTGCGTTGCGCGTTCGCTTGCAGAAATTTCGTCGAGCGTGGGTCCGATGTGAACGGTTGCGGCGCGCAATGCTTCTTTCGCCTTCCACGGAATCGGCGCATCGAGTGCGTAATCGAGTTTGAATACGCCGGGACCATAGCGAAAATTTTCCAATTGCGCTTTGTAGGCGCCGCGCAATTGGTCGCCCGCGATGTTGACCAATTGTTTGGGCGTGACATCGAAAACATATGCGGACGCATCGGGCAGCGCGTGGATATTTTCGACGCGCGAGTTGGTGAGGATTTCGCCGCCGAGCGCGCGCAACTGCGCGGCGAGCGCGTCAGAAATTTTTTGGGAACCGCCGCGCGGCAGGGGCCAACCGACGGCTTGCGCGGTGAGTCCAAGCACCATGCCGAACGACGCGGTGAGCGGTTCTTCGAGCGCGAGCGTCGAATGTGCGGCGAGTCCCGCAAACAAGCCGCGCGTTTTTTCCTCGCGAAACACGCGGCGCGCGAAAAATTTTGCCGACCAAATGGCGCCCGCGCCGAAATAGCCGAGCAAAAATGGATTGCGCGGAAAACGCAGCAGCGGTCCGAGAATCATCGGCGCGAGCGAACTCCAACGCGACGCGAGCGGCGAAAAAATGCGTGACCACATCGCGCCGTCGCGTCTGAGACCGCGCGCGGTAGCGTGGACATCACATTCGAGCATCACCGCCGTACCGTCGTCCCACACATGCGCGAGCGGCGCGGACGGTTGAATCCATTGCAAGCCGTATTGTTCGAGCGGCAGGGTTTTGAAAAACGGCGAACCGATGCCGAGCGGATGAATGGCGGAGCAAGTGTCGTGAATAAAACCGGGCAGCGTCAATTCCGCCGAACGCGAACCGCCGCCGATGGTTTCGTTCGCTTCGTACACCAACACGCGCTTGCCCGCTTGCGCTAAACGAATCGCGGCGGCGAGTCCGTTGGGACCGGAGCCGATGATGAGGGCGTCATAGTGTTTCACAAAACGATTGACCTTTGAAAAAAGGTGTATATAATCATCATATACACAAATGATAGACTGGGACCAAGTAGAAGGTTTTGATTGGGACGCAGGCAACGCGCGCAAAAGCACGGACAAGCACAGCGTAACGCAGGCAGAGGCAGAGCAGGTCTTTTTTAACGAACCTTTGCTTGTGGTTACCGATGTGAAACATAGCCAAGCGGAAGCGCGGTATCATGCGCTCGGCAAAACCGACATAGGGCGATTGCTGCATATCACTTTTACGCTGCGCGCAAAGCAAACCTTGGTCCGAGTTATTTCGGCGCGACCGATGCACAAAAAGGAACGAGTGATTTATGCCAAAGCAACTAAAAAAGATTCCGAAATTCAAAACTGAAAAACAAGAGCGCGCGTTTTGGGAAACGCACGATTCGTCTGAATATGTGAATTGGTCCTCTGCAGAAACGGTGCGCCTGCCAAACTTGAAGCCCACCACGCAAACGATTTCATTGCGCTTGCCAACCCCGTTACTGGAACGCATCAAAATCGAAGCCAATAAACGCGACATTCCCTATCAATCGTTAATCAAAGTGTGGCTCAAAGAAAAGGTTTGATATTTCCGCAAGGCGGGGTAAAATAGCCATGTAGATAGCCATTTGGAGGTTGCGATGCTCAAGAGTTTTTCCATTGCGGAAGCGCGACATGACTTGGCGGCGTTGGTGCATGAACTTGAAAACAAGCGCGTGATTGAGTTGACACGTCGCGGCAAGCCGGTGGCAATGCTTGTGTCGCTGCGTGAGTACGAACGGCTGCGCGGCAGAGAAACCAATTTTTGGGACGCGTATACGCGGTTTCGAGAACGCAAGAATTTGCGCGCGTTGAAAATCGAACCCAAACTTTGGAAAGGTGTCCGCGATGTTTCGCCGGGACGTGAGATTGAATTGTAATGGCAAACTATCTGCTCGACACCAACATTGTTTCGGAAACGCTGCGCCCCAAACCGAATGAGAAAATCATGGCGCGGCTCAAAAAGCATCAAACGGAAATCGCTATCGCGGCGATTGTCTGGCATGAATTGTGGTACGGCGCAAAACGGCTCGACCCGTCGCGCAAGCGGACGACGATTGAAGAGTATCTGGAACAGGTTCTCGCGCCGACTGTGCCGATTCTTTCGTATGACGCACGCGCCGCCGAATGGCACGCGGATAAACGTGCGCGTTTGGCGCGCATTGGAAAAACCATGCCCTTTGCGGATGGGCAAATTGCAGCCATCGCATATGTTAATGATTTGACCCTTGTGACGCTCAACATTGCCGATTACAAAAATTTTGATGGAATCAAATTGAAAGATTGGTCGCGATAAACTTGCGCGTTTTGGTTCATGCTCTTGCATTGCGCGCCGAGCCGACATTGATTCATAATTCACCTGACGCATGTCATTTCGAACCCCTCAATCCTTCGGGGTAAACTCTGTGAGAAATCTCAGTTTTTTCCACCGAGATTTCTCGCAGGACCGCTCGAAATGACAATTCTGCGTAACATGAGTTCATAAGATTTCGGCGCGTCCGATGCACAAAAAGGAACGAGCGGTCTATGCCCAAGCAATTGAAAAAAGCCAAGTTCAAGAGTGAAAAACAAGAACGCGCATCAAGGTTTGGCTCGAAGAGAAAGTCTGAAAAGTTACGCTCCGTATGAACGGCGGATTGGAGAGACCAATCCGCCGTTTTCGTACGTCCCATTTTTGTTACTGCACCTTGAACTTGCTCCACGCGCTCGTCGCGCAGTTGGTTTTGATGCACGCGGTCACGCGCCAAAAATATTTGTGATTCTTGGCGAGCGCGGGGGGCGTCGCTTGTGTTACTTTCAGTTTGGTTTTGTTCAAGACGAGTATCCCTGTTTTGGAATCGCGCCGCAGCTCGACATTGAATGTTTTCGCGCAATCGGGTCCTGCCCAATCGAGGGTTACGCTTTGGGTTGTGAGTTCCTGCCCTTTCGCTGGCGACAACAATTCGGGTTTCGGCGGCGTCCCCGTACACGGTTCAAATTCAAACGCGCCCACGTCGAACGCTGTGCCTTGTGGACGCGCCACGCCGCGTTGGTCCGTAACAATCGAGTTAACGGTAACGCCGTTGTCGATAGCTTTGCTGCTGGGTAACAAGCGATGCGTGAGCGTCGCGCCGAAATTGGTTTCCAGCGGACCGAGTTTTATTTTTACGCTGTCGCGTCCCGCGCCAAAATTGCATGTCGCGTCCGTCGAAAGATTGTGGTCGGACGTGTCGGGCGCTTTTTGAAAATCGCAGTTGCCGCCGCTCGGGCTGTTGGCAAAGATAACATTGGTGAGATAAAGATGCGAGTCAGCATGATTCGCATTATAGAGCGCGCCTGCCGTGTTGCTCGGCGCGGCGTTACCAAAAAATGTTACATTGGTGAGCGTCGCCGTCGCCTGGAAATTGTGAAACCCACCGCCCTGACCGCCGACATTGCCCGCGGTGTTGCCGGAGATAGTGACGTTTGAGAGATTGGCGGTCCCTTTGAACGCGTTTTCGATGCCCCCGCCTCCACCTGCTGCGGTATTTCCAGAGAAGGTCACATCGGCAAGGTTCATTACGCCGCCATAGTTGCTGATGCCCGCGCCGCCGTATCCCGGTGCGCGCTCTTGATTGTTGGAAAACGTGGTCTCGACGATGCTCAACGTGCCCGGGTAATTCATAAGCGCGCCCGCTGTGTCTCCAATGTTCTTTGAAAAGGTGCTGTAACCCACTTCGACATTACCCGCGTTAAAAATTCCTGCGCCAAAAAGCGAAGAATAATTTTCGCGCAGTTGCGACGCTTGCACAGTCGCCCGGGAACCCGCTGCGCTGACATAGATTCCACCGCCGCTTGGTGCGGTATTGCTGTAAATATCACTTGCATTCACCGTCACCCGCGCGCCGTTCGCCACATAAATCGCGCCGCCAAAACCATTCACATTGGTGTTCGTGCCGGTAGCAACATTGTTTTGAAATGTCGTGTTCGTGATAGAGACCACCGCGCTTGCGCCGTTCGCAAAAACCGCGCCGCCATTGGTCGCTTTGTTATCGTGGAACAAGCTGTTGGAAATGTCCACCGCGCCCGTCGTTCCGATTCCACCACCGTTAAAACCGGAATCCGTCATCGAGTGGATGTTCACATTGTCAAGAATCAAATGTCCGCTGTTCGAAACGGCGGCGCCGCCCGCGCTGTCGGGATTGTAGCCGTTGATGAGGGTGAGATTTTTAAGCGTGAGCGTAACACCACTGTTGACCTGGAACAAACGATAACCGTGACCACCGTCAAAGGTGATGGTATTGCCGCCGTCAATCGTCGCATTGACATTAATAATTTTGGTGCTGCTCCACGGAATCGTCGAAGTGGGACAATTGAACGTGATGGTTCCTCCACTCGCGAGCGCGGTGGTCAATTGTGAATCGGTGAGGCAATCGGTAATCACGGTATCGGCGCGTGCGGTCTGTCGAGTCAAAAGGAGGAGCAATGTGAATAGCGTTGCAGATACTAAAACGAGAATAGGTCTTGGGTTTTTTTGTGCCATACTATTTGCTCCGCGCTACGGGACTTGAAATTTTCCCCACTTGCTCACGGCACAATTCGTTTTGACACACGCGGTCACTTGCCAAAAATATTTGTGATTCGCGGCGAGCGCGGGTGTCGTGACCTGTGTGGGTTTGATTTTCTTTTTACTAAAAACGATTGCGCCTTTTTTCGAGTCTTGGCGGACAACGAGGCTGACTTTTTTGACGCAATCGGGACCTGCCCAATCCAACAGCACGGTTTGCGTATTCACGTGCGCGTTCTTGGGAGGCGACAGGAGCAACGCTTTGGTCGGTGTACCATTGCAAGGCACAAATTCGACCGCGCCCACGTCGAACGCCGCGCCGCGCGGTCGCGTCACTGCGCGTTGGTCGGTGAGAATCGTGTTGACGAAAACACCATGGTCAATGGCAAGACTGCCGGGGAGCAAGCGATGCGTGAGCGTCAAGCCGCCGTTGGTTTCCAGCGGACCGAGTTTTATTGTTACACTGTCGCGTCCCGCGCCGAAATTGCACGATGCGTCCGTCGAAAGATTGTGGTCGGATGTTTCCGGCGCTTTTTGAAAAACACAATTGTCACCTTGCGCGCTGTCGGCAAAGATGACGTTGGTCAAGTAAAGATGAGTGTCCGCGTCATTCGTATTGCCGATTCCGCCCGCCAGACCTGAACCATGATTCCCAAAAAAGGTGACGTTGTTCAGAGTGGCAACCCCGCCATACAGATTCCACATCCCGCCGCCGCTCGACGCGTAATTGCCGGAGATGGTGACGTTGGTCAGCGTCGCCGTACCTTTGCCGTTTTCAACACCGCCCGCATCGCCGGTGGCAAAGTTGCTGGTGAGCGTGGAATTGGTCAGGGTCAACGTCCCGTACTCGCTCGCAATCCCACCGCCGCCCGCGACGTTTGCCGAGTTTTGCGAAAACATGCTGTCGGTGACGGTCAATGTGCCGTGGTCGTTGGCGATGCCGCCGCCATAGCTGGACGAATTTTGGGTAAAGGTAGCGCGCGACAATGTGGCAGTGCCTTTGTTGTACATGCCGCCGCCATCGCCATAGCGAATCGAGTTTTGGAAAAACGTCACATCGGTCAAGTCCGCGCTCCCGAGATTGTAAATGCCGCCGCCGTTGCCGGTGCTCGAGGATTCGTTGTTGGACAATGTCACATTGGATAGAGTCAACCAGCCGTTGTCATTGGCGATGCCGCTGCCATACGCGCCGGTGTTGCTGTCCAACGTACTTTGTGAGAGGTTGAGCCGCGCGCCATTGGCGATATAGATTGCGCCGCCGCGTTTGCTGTCGGGATTGGTACTGCTGACGGAATTTTCGCGGAACTCGCTGGTCGTAATCGTGAGGATGGCGCTCCCGCCAATCCCATAGATCGCGCCGCCGCTGCCCGCGTTGTTATGGAGGAACGCGCTGTTTGTCACATCCACCGCGCCCACCGTCGCAATCGCGGCGCCGTAGAAATTAGAATTGCCCGCGTCTTGAATGGTGGTATTGTCGAGAATGAGATGCCCCGCGTTGTAAATCGTTCCGCCATCCGTGCTTGGACCATAGCCATTCGCCAACACGATATTTTTCAATGTGAACGTGACACCGTTGGACACCTCGAACAAGCGGCGCGCATGTCCGCCATCCAAAGTAATCTTTCCGCCCCCGTCAATGACGGTATCTGCCGAAATGGTTTTGGTGCTGCTCAACGCAATGGTCGCGGCAAGATTCGCATTGCCGCAGTTGAATGTGACGAGCCCGCCGCCTGCCAAAACGGAACTGAACGCGGTGTCATTATCGCAATCGAGGACGGTGCCGCTCGCGAGAACGGGCGCGGCAACCGACAGAAACAGTACGAGCAACAGTGAAAACCCGATGACAGTGAACGAACGCTTAAAGCTGAAATGCAACATCCGATGCCTCCTCTTGCAAAAGAACCAAAGTGAATGTTTTCATTATAGCGGAATCGTCCCGTCTTCAAATGTCATTTCCGTGACAACACGCCATTATTCTTTGCGTTCTTTTTTCAACCACACGCTCACACTCTTGGGCTGCATCGTCTCGTCCACCACTTGCATCAATCGCGCAGTCAATTTCTCCAAATCCGTTTCATCGCGCACTGTTTTTGCAAAATCCTGCAACACCTTTTGCGCGTCATATTTTTTGCGATAGAACCGGCGGTCAATCAAATCTTGAATCTTATTTCGCAGCGGCACAAACAGCGCGGCGATGGCGAGCGTGGAAAGGACAGTGATGAATTCGTTCCGCTGTCCAATCATTTGCGCGAACAGCTGTTGCAACAAAATCACACTGCCAAAATAGACGATGGCTAACAGCGCGACGACGATAGCATACGTCAGCGTTTTGCGAATGATGATGTCAATGTCCCACAAGCGATAGCGCACGATGGCAATCCCAATCGAAAGGGGAAAAAGTAGAAACGAAAGATTCACCAAAAAATAGATCAAGTCTGCAATAACGCTCGTCACCGCGCCAACCTGCTCTATCGGCAAGAGCAGATAAATGACGGTGCTGATGATAAAAACAAAAATCACAATAAACGCCAAAGCCGAGATGAGCCATTTCGTCTGCTGCTTTTCAAGCTGTGTCGAATAATGCCGATAGCGCCAGATTTGCGCGTACAAACTGCCCCCGAAAAGGAACAAGCCGCCGGCGAGAACCACTGCAAAGAGCGGACCGCCAGGCGAATTGAATTCGGTGGGGAAAAATCCAAACCCAAAGCTAAAACAGAATCCGAACAAGGCGACAAAGCGACTCCAGCGCGGCACCGCGCGTCCATCGGGAAAGAGCGCGAGGAATGCGCCCAAAAAACCCCACGAAAACAAATTGTTCACAAGGTACGATGCCCGAAACAACATCGGAGCATTCGTCAAACCGCCAACAAATTCCACTGCGAGCGGATAAGCGATCTCGCCGCCGAACGCCAGTAGTAGAATGGACGCGAACCACGCCATGCGCTCATTCCGGTGCAGCACAAAAATAAAAGTTCCGATGACCAAGTAGCAGATAAAACTCAGCGCCATGAACGCGGCGTGAAACCAAAAATATTGGTTGTTCGTCCAGCCCAACCCGCGCAGTCCGTCCATCACGCGCAGTGGCAAATGGTCCGAAAACTGTCGAGTCAGATAAATCATTCCTCCGAAGGTGAGCAAGCTATTGAGCGCAATCACAAACCAAAGCCCGCGCAGCCACGGCAACCAACGCGGATGGATGGTCGCAACAGAATCGCGCGGTGCGACGGCAGACGGAGGACGGTTGACGACACTCTGTGATTCACTCATAGTGTTTTCTCTGTTGTCTGCTGTCTGTCGTTCGGCGTCGTCTTTAACCACACGCTCACGCCCTTGGGCTGCATCGTTTCGTCCACCACCTCAATTAAACGCGCGGTCAACTTTTCCAAATCCGTTTCGTCGCGCACCATCTCCGCAAATTCCTGCAAAACTTTTTGCGCGTCGTATTTTTTGCGATAGAA
>JAKOPZ010000023.1 GCA_029778615.1 Chloroflexota bacterium
GATGTCGAAGAAGGTTTTGCAAAAGCGGACCGCATCATTGAAGGCACGTATCAATTGAATCCGTACGACCATGTGCCTGTCGAAACGCAAACGTGCGTGGTGAAACCCGAACCCGATGGACGGCTCACCGTGCATTCCAATACGCAAGCGTTGTATTTCACCAAAGACAACCTGGGCATCATTTTGCAAATGCCCGATTACAAAATTCGGCTCGTGGGCGGGACGGTGGGCGGCGGCTTTGGCGGCAAAGTGGACGTGGTGATTGAACCCGTTACCGCGATTGCGGCAATGAAAACGGGTCGTCCCGTGAAATGGCGCTGGACGCGCACCGAAGAATTTCGCAATTCCTCCACCGTTGGTATGTATCGGATGCATTACAAAGACGGTGTAATGAATGATGGACGCATCATCGCGCGCCAAGTGATTTCGCACCACGACGCGGGCGCGTATCATCGCCATTCGCCGTATGGCGTACAAAAACACGCGTTCAATCTTGCGGGTCCGTACAACATTCCGAACGTGGACATTAAAGCGTACTGTGTGTACACCAATCGCCAACCGTCGTCGGCGCTGCGCGGTTTCGGCGTCACGCCCGCGTCATTCGCCATCGAAGTGCAGATGGACAAAATCGCGCGCACGCTCGGCATGGACCCATGGCAGATTCGTTTTCTCAACGCGTATCGGAACGGACAAATGAAAGCGGTACGCAAACACGTCGAAGACGCGACGTTGATTGAAACGATGCAGGCGGCGGCGAAAATGGTGGGAGAGGAATTGCCAGAGTGGTGTTGGAACGCGCGGAGTGATGAGTTGGTGAAGGGGTGACAGGGTGAACGGGTGAAGAGGTGAGCGTGGAGCAGTGTACTGGCGGAAGGCGGTAATGTATGTCTTTTAATTTGTCTGAACGAATCACGGTTAATCCTGAACAATGCGGTGGACGCCCATGTATTCGCGGAATGCGGATTCGTGTAACCGATGTGTTGGACTTGCTCGCCGCAGGTTTAAGTCGAGAGCAAATTTTGGATGAGATGCCCGATTTGGAAATGGAAGACATTAACGCTGTCCTCAAATTCGCCGCGCGCCGCATTGATCATCCTATTCTGGTGGCAGTATGAAAATTTGGGTCAATGCACAACTTTCACCAACCAGCGCAAAATGGATCGCGCAAAAATTTGCGGTGGAAGCGATTGCGGTCCGTGATTTGGGATTGCGTGAGGCAGTGGACAAGGATATTTTTGAAGCGGCGCGTGACGATGGAGCCGTTGTAATGACCAAAGACAGCGATTTCGTAGATTTGGTCAACGCACGGGGCGCACCGCCTCAAGTGTTGTGGTTGACATGCGGAAATACGTCGAATGAACGTTTGCAAGAAATTCTCGCCAAGACATTGCCGCAGGCGCTCCAACTATTGCAAGCGGGCGAAAAGGTTGTAGAAATCACGGATGAATAGCGCAAAATGAATCTCGGCGAAACACTCTATGTCACCAACCGCAAAGAATGGCGCGCGTGGCTGGCGAAACATCACAAAACCAAAAAAGAAATTTGGTTGGTGTATTATCGCAAAGACAGCGGCAAGCCGCGCATTCCGTACAACGACGCGGTCGAAGAGGCGTTGTGTTACGGCTGGATTGACAGCACGAACAAAAAAATTGACGCGGAAGCCACCGCGCAGCGTTTCAGCCCGCGCCGCAAGGGCAGTCCCGTTTCGCCGATGAACAAAGAGCGGATTCGTCGGCTCATTGCGAGCAAGAAAATGACGAAAGCGGGAATGGAAAGTATTGGGCACGAGTTGACAGAGGATTTGAAAAAAGCATCGGCATCAAAGCAACTGAAATCGTTCCAAATTCCTGATGACATTCTCGAACGGCTCAAGCAAGACGAACTTGTTTGGAAACATTTTCAAAAATTTCCCGCATCGTACAAACGTATTCGCATCGGCTGGATTGACGGCGCGAGGAATCGTCCTGAGGAATTTGAAAAGCGGTTGCGGTATTTTGTAAAGATGACGAAAGCAAACAAGAGATTTGGGATGGTACAGTAGTCCCTTGGAAGGAAAAAAGAATGGCAGACTTTGTAACACTCTCTTGTCCATCATGTGGCGGCAAATTGCAGGTTACAAATGACATTGATCGTTTTGCCTGTGGGTATTGTGGTCAAGAGCATGCGGTAAATCGAAGCGGTGGAATGGTTTTTCTCAAACCAGTTGTGGATGAGCTGCGGAAAGTACAAAGTGGTGTTGACAAGACGGCGGCGGAGATGGCAATTTAAAGATTGCAACGCGAGATTACTGCAATTGATGAGCAAATTAAGAACATTCCAAGTCCGAAATTCATTCCAGCGTACAAAAGAATGGAACTTGAATTGCAGCAACGGCTGGCATACGGTTTGAATCCGATTTCGAAAAGGGAGCTCGATAGAGAGCGCCAGAAGATTGAAACAGCCCGTCGAGAATTCGAACAGGACAAGGAAAGGTTATTGAAACAACATGAGGAGAGATTGAGTGCTCGTGAACAAAAGATTGCGTTGCTTGAGCAACAGAAAATCGAACTTCAATCAGAATTAGCAAAGCAGATGAAAATTGCCCAACCCTGAAAACCGAGACTTGAAACAACTTGAGATTAGGAAATGACCATCCAACGCGGGCGCGCATTCCACAGCGGACAGCAGATTGGGAAAGCGGTGACGTGTCATCACGCACAATGCCTATCTTGCGCGATATGCGTGATGACATGTCAGGATGAGCGGATAAAGATAGCAGGGAGGGAAGCAAGATATGTATCAGACACTCAATCTTTCAGAACGACTCTATCAACAATTGGAAGCCACTGCGCGCAGCGGCGGATTCAACAGCATTGAAGAATTCATTCAAAAACTCATTGAGGTCTGGCAGGCGCGCGTAGAAGAACTGCGACGTCGCCAAGAACAAGTGCAACGCATTGATATGTTGCGAGAACAGTTTGCCGCCAAGTATGGAACGATGAATGATAGCGTCGAGTTGATTCGCACTGACCGCGCGAGATAAGCATGGCAAACATCGTCGTTGACAGCAGCATTGTCATCAAGTGGTTTGTGACCGAGCCCCTCTCGCAAGAAGCGCGGCGTGTGTTGGAAGGATACCAATCGGGCGCGCTCACTTTGATTGCGCCTGATTTGCTCGCCGCCGAAATCGGCAACATCGTTTGGAAAAAAGTACGCACACAAGGAATGGCGCGGGAAGACGCGCTCCAAATCATTTCCGCTTTTCGTGAGTTGGAGATTGAATTGACGCCAACAATGTCACTGCTTGAGGACGCGCTGCGGATTGCGATGACGCATGAACGCACTGTGTACGACGCGTTGTATATTGCGTTGAGTGAACGTGAACAGTGCATATTCATTACGGCAGATGAACGTTTGGTGAATGCGGTGAACAAAACATTTCCAAACACTGTGTGGGTTGCAAACTGGACGCTCCAAAGTTGAAAAGGAACACAAGATGGCAATTAAACGCGGACGCGGCATCGCCGCACTCAATTATCCGACAGGCATGAATCTCGGCGGCGACCCGTCGCAGGCGCTCATTTACATGCAGCCGACGGGCGGGTTTGTTATCAAACTTGCCAGCGCCGATTTGGGACAGGGTTTGAAAACCGTCATTCCCCAAATCGCGGCGGAAACGCTCGGCGTGCCGCTCGAATCGGTCAACATTGACACGGGCGACACGGACAGCGGTCCGCACGACATGGGACAGTTTGCCAGTCGCTCGACCCATCGCGTCGGCAACGCCGTGATCATGGCGGCGAAAGAAGCAAAGAAACAATTGCTCGAAGTCGCGGCGGATGAACTCGAAGCGTCGCCCGAGGATTTGGTCATCAGCGACGGCGAAATTTTTGTGCGCGGGGTGCCGTCGAAAAAGGAATCGGTGTTTGATGTCGCGCTCGCCGCGCATTTCAAGTACGGCAAAACGGTTTCGGGACGCGGCATCTTTTTGAAACCGAACAAAGGTGTTGACCCCGACACCGGCGCGTGCGACCCCGATTCCACCGAAGCGCACTGCACGACCGTCGCGGATGTCGAAGTGGATACCGAAACGGGCGATGTGAAAGTTTTGAAATTATGGAGCGCGTACGAAGTCGGGCGCGCCATCAATCCGAAAATGGTGCAGGGACAAATTGTCGGCGGCGCGGTGATGGGCATTGGCATTGCGACCAAAGAAGCGTCGTTCCCGAATTATCCGCAGTTCGACCCGCATCCCGGTTCGTTCAGCGAATACATGATGATGGGCGCGGCGGATGTTCCCGAAATGGAAAGCACCATTTTGGAAATGGGTTCGGTGGATGGTCCATTCGGCGTCAAAGGCGTCGGCGAAATGACGGCGAACTCGCCACTGCCCGCGATTGTGAACGCGATTTATGACGCGGTCGGTGTGTGGATTACGGATTTGCCCGTCACGCCGGAAAAAGTTTTGCGCGCGTTGGAGGAAAAAGAATTGTCCGCCAAGTAATGCCATTGCGCTTCAATGACCAAACTCTACTGCTATGTTGACGAAAGCGGTCAAGACACTCAAGGTGAGTTTTTCATCGTTGCTGTTGTTGTCGTCGGCACCGATGCGCGTGACGAATTGATTGCATCGCTGGAAGTGATTGAACGCGAGACAACGAAAGGGCGCCTCAAGTGGAGTGATACGAATCGCACCCGGCGCGTCGAGTACATCCGCAGCATTGTGAATTTGCAACGGTTGGCGCACAAAATAAATTTCGCGTACTACGCTGACACGTTGGATTATTTGCCGTTCACAGTGAGTACGATTGAAAAAGCATTGACGGAAGCGGGCGAAGGCGATTTCACCGCAATCGTATTGATTGATGCGCTGCCGCCCAGCCAAGCGCGGCGCGTTGGAAATCTATTGCACCAAAGCGGGATGCCTGTCAAAAAAGTGCGCGGTGTGCGGCGCGAAGAAAGCGATGCATTGATTCGTTTGGCAGATGCGGTATGTGGATGGGTGCGCGATTCGCATGAACAGAAAAACGAGTTACGCGTATTGTTCACTCAGGCAATCCGAAAAGGAATTTTGCGCGATTTGGGGAAATAAAAAAACCCCCATGGTTAGGGGGAACAACCTAGTCCCTTACGCGCGCTTGGGACGCCCACCAATACTGGCAGTATTTCAGTTGCTGTTTGTTTAAATTGTACCAGAGAACCAACGGCTGTCAAATCAAAAAGGAAGAATCCATGCTCAAAGTCATCTCATTACTCAAACGCCGCGACGACATGTCGCGCGAGGAATTTTACAATTGGGCGAAAAATGAACATCCGAAAATTGGGATGGGCATTCCGACGCTCAAACAGTATCGCATGAACGTCGCGCGTCTGGATGAACCGGAACCCGCGTTCGACGCGATTGCGGAAATGTGGTTCGACGACGTTGCCGCGTTCGATGCCGGATTCGCCACCGACGCGGGCAAAGCCGCGCGGGAAGATGCGTTGGCGCATTGTTCGCAGCGCGTGCATGTACGCGTGGAAGAAAA
>JAKOPZ010000191.1 GCA_029778615.1 Chloroflexota bacterium
AGATTGCAGAATACAGATTACAGAATACAGAATACAGATTGCAGAATACAGATTACAGAAAAAACTTTGTTACGTTTGTTTGAGCGATTTCATTAGTCCTGTAAGCATAGCGGCAATCTCGTCCGCTTCTTTGAGTAGTCTTTCGGTTTCATCCGGAGTTGCATACTTGAGGCGATTTGAAACTTCAAGTGCAGTCATTACTTCATACACAGACCGTCTGGCAATTTCTAGAAAACGCACAAACTCAACATTGCTGCTGCCACCCGAACCTTCTGCAATGTTCAATGGAATTGATGTTGCGGCTCGTCGCAATTGACTTGTCAACCCAAATTGTTCTTCCTTCGGAAATTTTTGTGTGAGCAAATAAATCTCTGTCACAAAATCCATCGCTCTGCTCCACACTTTCAATTCCCGAAAATTGTGCTTCATCGTTTTTCTGTTTTCTGAGCTCTGTGTTCTGTCATCTGCTTTCTGCTATCTGTCCACGTCTCCGAGAACAATATCCGTCATCGCAATCAGTCCCACCATATCGGAAATCGTGTAACCGGGCGCGACGTGTCCGAGCAATTGCAGATTGGCAAAGCTGGGCGTGCGCACATGTACGCGGTGTGGTTTGTTGGTGCCGTCCGAAGAAATCAAAAAGCCCAATTCACCGCGCGGCGATTCAACCGCTTGATAGACATACCCAAGCGGCGGTTTGAATCCTTCCGTCCAGAGTTTGAAATGATGAATCAAACTTTCCATGCTCACGTTCAATTCTTCTTTGGGCGGCGGCGCGACTTTGCGATTGTTTGTGATGACCGGACCGGATGTGTGATTCAAGCGTTCCAACGCTTGTTCAATAATCCGCAGTGACTGTCCCATTTCCAAAACGCGGAGCCGATAACATTCGTAAATGTCGCCCGTGTCGGATTTGGTGTTGTACGGAATTTCAAATTCGTACGTCTCGTAACCCGAATACGGCTGCTGTTTTCTCAAGTCCCAATCCAGTCCCGTCGCGCGCAGCATCGGTCCCGTGATAGACAATGCCAGGGCGTCCGCGCGCGTAAAGACGCCGACGCCGCGCGTGCGCTCAACCCAAATCGGATTCTTGTCCAACAGTGCCTGATATTCTTCGATGCGCCGCTTCATCATGGCGATAAAGTCGCGCACCTTTTCCGAAAAACCCTTGGGCACATCGAGCGCGCAGCCGCCGATGCGAAAGTAACTCGTCATCATGCGCGCGCCGCTCACCATTTCAAAAATATCAAGCGCGTATTCGCGTTCGCGGAACGCGTACGTGAACATACTCACTGCGCCAATATCCATCGCGTTGGTGCCGACGGCGACGAGATGCGACGAGATGCGATTGATTTCGCACAACAAGACGCGCAAAATTTGCGCGCGTTCCGGAACATCCACCTCCATCAATTTTTCGACGGCGAGACAAAAGCCGAGATTGTTGAACAGCGGCGATAAATAGTCCATGCGGTCGGTGAGCGTAATCGCTTTGGTGTACGTTTTGTACTCCATGTTCTTTTCGATGCCCGTGTGCAAGTAACCAATGTCAGGCATCGCGCCCACAATTTTTTCGCCCGCCATCTGCATACCCACGCGCAGCACACCATGCGTCGAAGGATGATGCGGACCCAAATTAATCAGCATCGTTTCGTTGGAAGGGTCTTGAAAACTCGTCTGAAGCGCGGCGTCTTGCGCGGTGCTCGGCGTGTTCGGTGCGCTGGTGAATGCCACTTCGGTGCTCGCGCCTTCAATTTCAAAAATTGCTTCTTGGGGTCGCGGCAGTGGAATGTTTTTCGGTTTGCGCGCCTCGATGCTTTCGATGTTGTGTGTGAATTCGACGGGTTCATAGCCGAGCGCATTGTCTTTGCGCAGAGGATGCCCCGTCCACGTATCGGGCATGAGAATCCGATGCAAAAACGGATGCCCGACGAACCGGATGCCGAACATATCAAAGACTTCGCGTTCGTGAAAATTGATGCCCGGATAAATGGATGTGAGCGAAGGGACTTGCGGGTCGGACTCTTTCAACAGCACGGTCAAACGCAAACGCGCGTTCAACGAATGGGACAGAAAGTGGTACAGCACCTGAAAACGCGCGGGCACGTCCAATTCGTCAAGGTCGGCATCGTTGAACAAAATACCGTCGGGATTTGGCGCGTTCTTTGCCGCCAGATGCCAATCGAGCGCGGTCACATCGAGCAATTGGTCAAAGCCGATTTCGTCGCGCAATACACGCGCAATCTCGGGCAAAAGTTCTCGCGTGACGGTGATGGTGGTCTCGCCGCGAAATTCGGAAACGCGCAGATTGTCCGCAAATTTTTCGCGGAGGCGCGCGACGGGTTCGTTGACGAGAAAATTGGTGGTTTGGGTGAGTGGAGTTGCGATTGCCATGTTTTATCCCCGCAGACCCCAATCTTCAATCTTGATTTTCCCGTGCGGCTCGCCGTGTTGAATTTTTTCGTGCAGCTGCAAAATGCCGTACATCAATGCTTCGGGGCGCGGCGGACAGCCCGACACGTAAACATCTACCGGGATAATTTCGTCAACGCCTTGCAAAATCGCATAGTTGTTGTATACGCCGCCGGTGGAAGCGCAGTCGCCCATCGCAATCACCCATTTAGGTTCGGGCATTTGGTCGTACAGTTGACGCACAACGGGCGCCATCTTGCGCGAGACGCGTCCCGAAACAATCATCAAATCGGCTTGGCGCGGCGAGGCGCGATAGACTTCCATGCCAAAGCGCGCGAGGTCGAAATGCGAAGCGAAGGTTGCCATCATTTCAATCGCGCAGCACGCAAGACCCATCAAGAGGGGCCACATGGATTTGGTGCGCGCCCAACGCAGGGCATCTTCGAGTTTGAAGAAAACTGCGCCGACGGCGCCGCTTTTATCTTCGGGTGTGCGAATTTGGTTGGCGGGGATAACTTGACTTGACATAGCTACTCTTTCGATTGCAGTTGAATCGGTTTGCGTTGATTCCATGCAAGCCATTATGTGTGAGCGCGGCGATTATACCATTGGCTATTTTGATTGTAAAGCAGTTCACAAATGAAACGGCAATGACACCCCGGCGCGCAGGGGTTTTCTCCAAAATAGATTGACAAAGCGAATGCAGAGTGATAGCTTGAATGCGGGTGAGCACTATGAATACAAAAACAAAAGAGATGCGTCGGACAGACCGCGCCGGTTCACAGCCGTCGGCGGTGCGCAAACCGCTTTCGGGCGATATCCATTTGGCGGAAGAATTGAACGCGATGGTGCGCGAAGGCGATTTGTACGAGAAATTATCGGACAAGCGTGTGCATTGTTTTGCGTGCGCGCACAATTGCAAAATCAATGACGGCGGGCGCGGCATTTGTCAGGTCCGCTATAATGTCGGCGGGACATTATTTGTTCCGCGCGGGTATGTTGCCGCACTGCAGTGCGACCCGATTGAAAAAAAACCTTTCTATCATGTTTTGCCGTCGAGCGACGCGTTGACATTTGGCATGTTGGGCTGTGATTTGCACTGCGGCTATTGTCAGAATTGGGATATTTCCCAAGCCCTGCGCGACCCCGAATCGGGACGCCCGCCCACGTTGATTTCGCCACAGCGTCTTGTCGAAATCGCGCGCGCGCAAGGCGCGCGCGTCATCGCGAGTTCGTACAATGAACCGTTGATTACCAGCGAATGGGCAGTCGAAATTTTCCGCCAAGCACAGCGCGCGAATTTGTTGTGCGCGTATGTTTCAAACGGCAATGCGACGCGTGAGGTTTTGGAATATATCAAACCGTATGTGCGCGCGTACAAGATTGATTTGAAATCCATGCGCGATAAAAATTATCGCCAACTCGGCGCGCCGTTGCAACACATTCTCGATGGGATTCAAATGGTGCACGAAATGGGTTTCTGGATGGAAATTGTCACGCTGGTCGTGCCGGGTTTCAACGATTCCGAACAAGAATTGCGCGATGCCGCAGAGTTTCTCGCGTCGCTCTCGCGTGATATTCCATGGCACGTGACCGCGTTTCATCAAGATTATAAAATGCAAGATAGCGAAAACACAAACGCGCGCACGTTGGTCCGCGCGTGTGAAATCGGACGCGCGGCGGGCTTGAATTTTGTCTATGCGGGGAACGCCGCAGGG
This sequence comes from Chloroflexota bacterium, assembly GCA_029778615.1. Classification (GTDB taxonomy): domain Bacteria; phylum Chloroflexota; class Anaerolineae; order UBA4142; family SHND01; genus SHND01. Next base: position 4,128 of record JAKOPZ010000191.1, read on the forward strand.
CGCGTGGGCGATTGGGAACATACCGATTGTCCAAATTGCCACACGCGCTTGATTGAACGCGTCGGTTATTTGATTTCCGAATATCGCATTACCGCGCAAGGTACGTGTCCAAACTGCGCGGCGGCGATTCCGGGAATTTGGCACGCGAACCCGCGCGCGGTGCGTATCGGTGATGTGAACGAATGGTGGACGCGTCGACCGCGCGCGGTGGCATAATCCTTGATGGAAACATCAAATGGGATAGAATAGAGTTGAGCCGACGACGTTCGATGTGTTCCAACTACGCGTGCATCCCGCGCGTAAAAAAATTTCCGACGAGTCCCCGCGTTGATTAACGACAGCCCTCTCGAATCGAATCCCTATCTCAAAATGCGCGGCGAATCCCAGCTGCGCGCGAAACACGCCTTTGAACGCGCTGCCGGTTGGCGTTTTGGGTTCACGGTCGGCGTGCTCCTGCTCGCCATCGGCTATGGATGGGATGCGGCGCAACTGTATTTCCTCCATACGGAATTTTGGTGGGTGAAGCTCGCCCTCGCGGCAGTTACCATCTTACCGCTGGCGATATTGGCGGGGGGCATCGCGGGCTATGCCAACTGGCTCTTGAAAATTCCGTTGTGGATGTTGTTTGCGATTGCTGCCGGATGGTGCGCGATTCATATTCCGTTTGATGGCGCGCGTTTGCTTGTGCAGAATTTCGACACCAATTTGTTGCTCGTAGAATTTTTGCCGATTCCTGCGGCGGCGGCGGACTCATTCGGCATGTTGGCAACGCTCGGCGCGTGTTTGGGCGTATTGATTGCGTTGATGCAGAGTGTGACGGTGGGTTGGGCGTGGGAGCGTTCGACGGAAAATTTTCAATTGACCCTTATCGGCTCGGTGATGTTTTTGTTTGTGCTGCCGTTCGCGCTCGCGCTCGGATTTTTGTTTGATGGCACGGCGAACCAACCGCTGCGCGCACCGCAGGAATTGATTCATGCCGTCATTGAAAGCGGCTTGCATGACGCGCCCGACCAGGACCAAAAGGAGATGGAAATTCATCGCGCGCTCGTGTATTTGACCGGACAACGTTGGCGCAAGAATTTCGCCTCCGAATATACGATGCGCCTCGCGTCCTCCGAGCCGAGCACCGTCGGCGAATCGTTTGTGGACGCGACCTTTGCCAATGGTTTTACGCTCCGTTGTCGCGTGACAACGTATGGTGAATTCGCGGGGGCGTGTTATGATTTGAATGTGGAATACGCGCGCTACCTTTCCGAATTTGTGCCGCGCGGCAGCTTTCGCTGTGCCGATTGTGAGGCGCGCGTGACGCAACAAGCCGCCGCGTGGCGCGCCGCGCACGCGCGTCCGCTCACCGGCGGCGACAAAGTTTCGGCGCGGCATGGCGCGGGCAGCAGCGTATGGATGCGCGTCGAGTCGCAGGCGGAAAATAGTTTCGAGTGTTTGTTCTCGGGCGCAAACCCGGTGATTGTACAGGAATGTCGAAATCTTTGATTTCTTAATTCACCTTACGCATGTCATTTCGAACCCCTCAATCCTTCGGGGTAAACTCTGTGAGAAATCTCAGTTTTTTCCACCGAGATTTCTCGCCAGACCGCTCGAAATGACAATTCTGCGTAACGTGAGTTCTTAATCCGGAGGTCTTGAAATCGAGATTTCGCAAAATTTGTAGAGGAGCAGCAGCATGTCCGTCATTGAAGATATTCTCGCGCGTGAAATTCTCGACTCGCGCGGCAATCCGACCGTTGAAGTGGATGTGTATTTGAGCGATGGCAAGATGGGGCGCGCGGCAGTGCCGAGCGGCGCCTCGACCGGCGTGCATGAAGCGTTGGAACTGCGCGACGGCGATACCTCACGGTATAACGGCAAGGGCGTCGAAAAAGCAGTACAGAATGTCAATACCGTGATTGCGGAAGAGTTGGTGGGCTGGGACCCGACCGACCAGGTGGCGATTGATGAGATGATGCTGAATCTTGACAACACGCCCAACAAGTCCGCGCTCGGCGCGAACGCGATTCTGGGCGTCTCGCTCGCGGTTGCCAAAGCCGCCGCCGCGTCGCTCGATTTGCCGTTGTACCGCTATATCGGCGGCGTCAACGCGCGCACTCTGCCTGTGCCGATGATGAATATTATGAACGGCGGCGAACACACATCATGGCAATCCACAGACATCCAAGAGTTTATGCTTGTGCCTGCCGGCGCACCGGATTTTCCGACAGCGATGGAATGGGGCGTCGAAATTTATCATGCGCTGAAAGCGTTGTTGAAAAAACGCGGCTTGAGCGTACAAGTCGGCGACGAAGGTGGCTTTGCGCCTGCCTTGAAATCCAATACCGAAGCGCTCGACCTCATCATGGAAGCCATTAGCAGCGCGGGTTACAAAGCAGGGGACCAAGTTTATATCGCGCTTGACCCGGCGGCATCCGAATTTTATGAGGGCGACGCGTACCAATTGCGTAAAGAAGGCAAAACACTTTCGGCAACCGAATTGATTGATTGGTACGCGTGGATGGTCGAAAAATATCCCATCGTTTTGATTGAAGACGGTCTCGCGGAAGATGACTGGAACAATTGGACGCAGATGAATCAGCGGCTCGGCTCGCGCATTCAACTGGTCGGCGATGATTTTCTCGTGACGAATGTGGAACGTTTGCAGCGCGCCATTCATACTCACGCCGCGAATGCGATTCTCATCAAATTGAATCAAATCGGTTCGCTCACGGAAACGCTCAACGCGGTGGACATGGCGCATCGCGCGGGCTGGACGACGATGATTTCCCATCGTTCCGGCGAAACCGAAGATGCGACAATCGCAGACCTCGCTGTCGCGACCAACGCCGGAAAAATCAAAACGGGTTCGCCCGCGCGCAGTGAACGCGTTGCCAAGTACAATCAACTTTTACGCATTGACGAAGAGTTGGGTGAGACGGCAATTTACGCGGGCAAGAACGCGTTCAAGGGGTTGAAATAATTGGAGACCGACGACTAGAGAGTTGCATTCTAGTCTCCGCTCTCCAATCTCTGGTTATGTCATTCACTCCACGCGGAAAATATTTTGAGGAATTTCAAGTCGGGCAAGAATTTGTTTCCGCCGGACGCACCATCAGCGAGGCGGACCTGGTAAATTTCGCCGCGCTCACATGGGACACCAATCCGATGCACACGGACGCGGAATATGGCAAGACCACCATGTTCGGCGAGCGCATCGCGCACGGGATGCTCGGGCTCTCGTACGCGATTGGACTGATTTGGCAAAGCGGCATTTTGGAAGGCACGGTCATTGCCTTTCGCGGGCTGGAAATGAAATTCAAGGGTCCGTTGAAAATCGGAGACACGATGCAAGTGATTGCCAAAGTCAAAGAGACCAAAGCGATTCGCGATGCTGCCGGAATGGTCGTCATTGATTTGCGCGTCGTCAATCAGCGCGGGGAAACCTCGTATCAAGGCGACATGAATGTGTTAATCAAAGGTCGCGGCGCGAGCACGTCCGCTGCGTAAGCTTTTACCGCCAAGCCGGGTCGCGTCACGGCGAATGATGGCGCACGAAATTGTGCGTGCGCGTTTATCAGAGTGCAAAACGTGACCCTGCCGGGCGGTTTTTGTTTTCTTGCGAGCTCTTGTTTTTTCCAAACCGCAACCCGTTGACGCGAACCCGCTCGTGCTGAACGAAATCGCCGACCCGACGCCGCGCGCAAACCAAATTCGTATCAAGATTTCCGCGTGCGCGGTGTGCCACACCGACTTGCACATTTGCGAAGGCGAAATTCATCCGGCGTTTTTGCCTATCGTCCCCGGACATCAAATCGTCGGCGTCGTCGAACAGCAGGGCAGTGGCGCGCATCGTTTTGCCATCGGCGCGCGCGTTGGCGTGCCGTGGCTGAATTGGATTGATGCAGACTGCAAATGGTTCGGCACCGACCGCGAAAACTTGTGCGAGAATATTCGCTTTACAGGATTCGACACGAACGGCGGTTACGCGGAATATGTTTGCGTGGATGAAAATTTTGCGTACGCGCTTCCTGACGCGTTCGACGATGTTCATGCCGCGCCGCTGTTGTGTGCGGGCGTCATCGGCTACCGTGCGCTGCGCTTGAGTGAAATCGAACGCGGCGAAACACTTGGGCTTTACGGTTTTGGCGCCAGCGCACACATCGTTTTGCAAATCGCGCGGTTTTGGAAAAAACGCGTGTTGGTTTTTACGCGCAGTGAATTGCACAAACAAAACGCGCGCGCGTTGGGCGCGGACTGGGTGGGCAGCGCAGATGAAATGCCGCCATACAAATTGGACAGTGCGGTGAATTTCGCACCGGTCGGCGAATTGGTGGTGCGCGCGTTGGAATGGAGCGAACGCGGCGCGACCGTTGTGCACGCGGGTGTGCACTCGACGCCGATTCCCACTTTTGATTATGCGCTTTTGTATCATGAACGCACGCTGCGCAGCGCGGCAAATTCCACGCGTCGCGATGTGCAAGAGTTGCTGGACCTCGCGTCAAAAATTCCGCTGCGGACACAAGTTACAACGTATGCGCTCGCGGACGCGAACCGCGCACTGCAAGATGTGAAACACTCGCGGGTCAGCGGTGCGGCGGTCTTGCAAATGAAATAGACCATGAACCTCAATCCACTCCTCATCGCCGCGTTCGGCGCGGCGATTGTGTTTGAAATTATTTTTCCGCTTCTCGTCGGCTATTTCATTCATCGCCGCTTTGGCGTGCGCTGGAAAATTTTTCTGTACGGCGCGTTGGTGTTTTTGCTTTCGCAGTTGATTACGCGCGTCCCTGCCGTGCAAGTCGCGCAAATTTTTCTCGCGCCCGCGCTGCAATCGTCGCAAACGCTCTTGTATGTGTGGTTCGTGGTGCTCGCGCTGACGGCGGGATTGTTTGAAGAAGTGGGGCGTTATCTGGGGTATCGCTTTTTGGTCAAAGACGAAAAAACGTGGCAAGCGGGACTGATGTTCGGAGCGGGGCACGGCGGCTTGGAATCTATGGTGCTCGTCGGCGGCTTGGCATTATTGGGCTTGATTAATGTGCTCGCGCTTGCGCTCACCGATTTTTCCGCGATGAATTTGCCGCCCGAACAGCTCGCGCAAATTGACGCGGCCCGTCAACAAATCGCCGCGCTCGAGTGGTGGATGCCGCTGCTCGGCGCGTATGAACGCTTTATCACCATTTTTTTTCAAATCGCGTTGTCCATTTTGGTGCTGCAAACATTTTTGAAAAATTCGTGGCTGTGGCTCGTCGCCGCCATTTTGCTTCACGCGCTCGTTGATTTGGTGACGATTTTGCTCGCACGGCAACTGTCCCCGCTTCAGATTGAAGGACTGCTCACGCTCACCCTGCCTCTCAGTTTTGCCATCATTTATTATTTTCGCCCAAAACCGGCGAGCGAACTCCCGGCTGCCGCGTAATGAAACTGGGAATTTTAGGCGGCACGTTTGACCCACCGCACAACGGACACCTCCACATGGCGCACGTTGCGCTTGACGCGCTGGCGCTCGCGGAAATTATTTTCATGCCGGCAAAACAGCCGCCGCATAAATTGGATGAGGCAGTGAGTCCCCTCCAAACGCGCGTCGAGTTGCTGCAATGCGCGTTGGCGGACAAACCCGCGTTTGTGATTTCATTACTGGAAGCGGAACGCCAAGGTCCGTCGTTCACGGTGGACACACTGCGCGCGTTACGGCGCGTCGTATCGCCCGACGATGAAATTTTTTTCATCATGGGCGAAGATTCACTGGTGAATTTTGCCACGTGGCATCAACCGCAAGAGATTGTAAAATTGTGCAAGCTCGCGGTGCTCCAGCGTCCGGGCTATGCTGTAGATTTGGAAGCGTTGGAAAATCAGGTGCCGGGTGTGAAAAAAAGTGTGGTGATGATTCCGGCGCGTGAAGTCAATATCTCGGCGAGCGAAATTCGCGAACGCGTCGCGCGCGGCGAATCCATTCGCGACCTCGTTCCCGCGTGTGTCGCCGAGTACATTCAAAAACATCATCTCTACTCAAATGCAAGTAATCCGTTATCCGTCTCCAAGCTCTAAACTCTAACAATGCAACTTGCGGATCTTTCATGGGAACAATGCGCGGAATATCTCGCGCGCGACAACCGCATCATTCTGCCTCTCGGCGCGACGGAACAACACGGGCGGCATCTTGGTCTCGGCGCCGATTTTTTAATCGCGCAAGAGCTCGCGCGGCGCATTGGCGCGCAAACGAACGTTCTCGTCGCGCCAACGCTCAATTACGGCATGTCGCATTTTCATTTGGAGTTTCCCGGAACGGTTTCGCTTGCGCCGACGACGTTGAGCGCGGTGCTCCAAGATATTTTTCAATCTTTATATCGTCACGGCTTTCGCCGCGTGTTCGTCGTCAACGGACACGGCGGCAATCATCCGTCATTGCAATCAGCGGCAAACGTGATTCAAAATCAGTTTCCCGATTTGCGTGTGAAATTTTTTGAATGGTGGCTGGATGGAGAAATTACGCGTTTGGTGGATGAAACGCTTGGTACACAACAAGGCACGCACGCATCGAACCACGAGACCGCGTTGATGTTGGCAGTTGCCCCGCAGAGTGTACACACCGCGCGCATTGCCAAACGCGACGCGCCCGTGCTGCCCGCGCGCGAATTTGACAGCCCCGCGCGTTTCCGCGAAAAATTTCCCGATGGCGTCATGGGGCTTGACCCGTCACCGGCGACGGTGGAATTGGGGGAGCGTATCTTGGAAAAAAGCGCCGCGTTGGGAATTTTAGAAATGGAGAATTGGTAACTCATGTTACGCAGAATTGTCATTTCGAGCGGTCTTGCGAGAAATCTCGGTGGAAAAAACTGAGATTTCTCACAGAGTTTACCCCGAAGGATTGAGGGGTTCGAAATGACATGCGTAAGGAGAATTGGTAATTGTAATGCTTGTCTCACTTTCAACCGGCTCTTTGTACATTTATCCGTTACGGTGGACACTTGGGTTGGCAAAACGCGCGGGCTTTGATGGAGTGGAATTGGTCGTCGGTCCCGAAGTGGACTGGCGCGGCGCGGACTATATCAAAAAACTCTCGCAAGAATTTCAACTCCCCGTTCTCACCGTACACCCCCCCCTGTATGGCTACCTTGGTTGGGACGAAATCAATATTACGTATGCGCCGTACATGGAAAAAGCATTCGCCTTGACGCAAGCGGTCGGCGCCAAATTGATGGTTGTGCACGCCCCGCGCGCGTACCACATCGGCGATGAAATCGGCAGCGCGTTTGTCCAACAAGTGGTCGCGGCGCGTCAATCCGTAAATGGAAGCGGACCGAAACTCGGCGTTGAAAACAGCGCGCGCTTTTCCGGACGCGATGAAAAATATATTTTGCGCGATTTGCCCGAACTGCGCGCGTTTGCGGACAAGCACGATTTCGCCATGACCCTCGATACCGCGCACGTTGGCACATTTGATTTGGATTTGTTATCGTCGCTGGAATTTTTTGACGGGCGCGTCGCAAACGTGCATCTCTCGGACTTGCGCGAGGTGCCGCATTGGTTAATGAATCAACCGCGCTTGCACAGTTATTATCGGCAACATCAATTTCCCGGCACCGGCACATTGCCACTGCGCGAATTTTTGCTTGAATTGAAATTACGAGGCTACGATGGCACGATTACGTATGAACTTTCGCCGCTCGCGGTCAACGCGTTAACACCGTGGCGCGTAGAGAGGAAATTGAGAGCGGCGGTGGAGTTTGTGCGCGACGCGTTGAGGTAGGGGCAAAGCATTGTGCGATGCGTGGCATCGCGCGTCAATGCTTTGCCCCTACGCGCGCGGATACAAAATCAATTGCGTACATCGAAACAGCGCAATCACTTTATCGTTCGTTTCATCGCGCACTGTCGCATCCCATAACTGCGTCGTGCGTCCTCCATGAATTAAATTCGCTTCGACGCGAATTGCGCCATCGCGCGCTGTTCCCAAAAAATTTGTTTTCAACTCAATCGTCGTGAAATTTTCTGCGCCTTTGGGCAATGACGCGATGCAGCCGTATCCACATGCTGTATCCGCGAGGGCGACCAGCGTCGCCGCATGCAAATAGCCGTTTGGCGCGAGATGATGCGCGCGCAGCTCCAGGCGCGCCACCGCGCGTTTTGGTGTGACCTCGATAAATTCAATCCCGATAAATCCCGGCAGTCGTCCTTCGCCGCGTTTTTGAAAGTGTTCGAGTGTAATTTCCAATCTCAAATCTCCGGTCATATATGTTTCCGCAACTGCGCGAAATATCTCGCTTGTGCTCAACCTATCACGGCAGCAGCAAGCGCGTAAGACTATCCCCGAGCCATTCCACAAATTGTTCTTGTGACCAGCCCCGTTTTACTGTGAGCAGGTGATATACTTCGGCGCTTGTCAGTACCCAAACCGTCTCGCTTGCCCGCGTCGTGTCCA
>JAKOPZ010000192.1 GCA_029778615.1 Chloroflexota bacterium
CGCCAAGTGATTCATCGCGACTTGAAACCGTCCAACATCATGCTGGACGAACGCGGACGCGCGATTCTCACCGATTTTGGAATTGCGCGTGCCATGGACGCGACCAAGTTGACGCAAACTGGCACTGTGATGGGAACGCCCGAGTACATGGCGCCGGAAGAAATTCAAGGACAGCCTGCCAGCGCGCGCAGCGACATCTATGCTTTAGGCATCGTCGTGTATGAAATGCTCACAGGGCGCACACCTTTTCGCGCGGAAACGCCGCTCGCGCTCATGCATCAACACGTGTACAACGCGCCGCCGTCGCTTCGTCAGTTCAATCCCCAATTGTCCTCACACATCGAACGCGTCGTCAACAAAGCCATTGCGAAAAAAACCGACGAACGATTCGAGAGCGCGGGAAGTTTTGCATCCGCGTTTGAAGCGGCGGTTGGCACGGCAAAGGGTTCAACCTCTACTAATCCTACACTCGTCGCACCAACCCTGCTGCCGCAGCGAATCAGTCCCGCGTTGCTGGCTGGCATTCCTGTGATTTTACTTGTCTTGATTGTTGCGTTTGTTTTTTTTCTGACTCGACCAACTGAAACTACTCCCCAAGTTGCGGCAATTCGTACCGCAACTTCCAGTCAAACTCGAATCGAGAACACGGTTGCTCCATTGCCGTCAAGTGTTCCAACCCTCGTACCCGTCGCGGCAACTCTAGCAGTAAAGCCCACATTCACCGCGACAGCCACAGCCACAGCCACCCCGACATTGACGGCAACGATAACTCCGAACGAGACCGCGACGGCAAGTGTGAACGAGACACGCATCGCGCGAAATGTTCAACAGACTGTCGAAGCACAAGCGACTGCTACAGCAGAAGTGGAAAGATTCGCAACCGCAATCAGCGGAACCCAAACTGCGGCGGCTGCGTTGACGATTGCGGCAATTCCAACCGCAACGCCAATTCCAACGCAACGTCCAACATTGCGTCCCACCGCGATTCCACGGACAGCAACCCCTGTTCCGATTCCGCCAACAGCAACTCCCGCGCGTTCTATCTTTCCGCTCTATTTGACCAGCCCGGACCCCGGCGCATTCTTTGGCGACGAAAATCGCCCTCCGTTACTCCAATGGCAGCCTGCAACCGACCTGCCGTTGGATGAGAATATGTTTTATCGGATTCAAACGTCGCATAACGACGCGCCCGCGTGCAATATCTATACCAAACGAACTATTTACCAACTGCCCCCATCGAAACAACCGGGCGAGGGTTGTGACCCGAATCGTTGGCAATTCAACACAGGCGATTGGGTGTGGCGCGTAAGTTTCGTAACGCGTGTGGACGGAGATGTGCGTCACGATATTGAATGGACAAACTCGGAAGGGCGTCTTTTCAAATGGAACAAGTGAGATGGATGCGTTAATTGGCAAGACGATTGGCTCGTACCAAATCATCAGCGAAATCGGGCGCGGCGGAATGGCGGTGGTGTACAAAGCGTACCATCCAACGCTTGAGCGTTACGTCGCGCTCAAAGTGCTGCCGCCACAATTTGCGTTTGACACCGATTTTGTAAAACGCTTTCTTTTGGAAGCGCGCGCGGCGGCAAAACTCAAGCACCCAAACATTGTTACCATCTACGATGTAGGCGAACAGAATGGCTTGTACTATATCGTGATGGAATTGGTGGAAGGTGGTTCGCTCGCCCAACTCATTCAACGCGAGGGACAACTCACGCCCACGCGCACGGCAAACATCATCGCCCAGGTCGCGTCCGCGTTAGATTACGCGCACGCGTTGGGGTTCGTTCATCGTGACGTCAAGCCGAGCAACGTTCTTACTGGCGCCAATGACCACGCCACGCTCACCGATTTTGGAATTGTCAAGGCGGCAGAGGGAACGCGCGTGACGCGCACGGGAACGATGATGGGCACGCCCGAGTACATGGCACCCGAACAGATTCGCGGGCAAGCTGTGGACGGACGCGCCGATATTTACGCTCTGGGGATTGTTTGTTACGAAATGTTGGCGGGGCGTGTGCCGTTTGCGGGAGATACGGCGCGGGTGTTGTACGGACAAGTTCACGAGTCGCCGCCACCACTTGCCATCAACTCGCGCGCGGCGAGAATAATTGAGCAGGCATTGGCACGGGCATTGGCAAAAGACCCGAATCAACGTTATGCGCGTGCCAGCGATTTTTCAAACGCGTTGAATCAGGTAGCGAATGGGACTGCTCCTCTACCCGTCTCACGGCTAGGGTCACCAACGCGCGTTGAAAAGCGCACCATATATCAAGTCGCCAAGAGACGACAGACACCCGCCTTGGTATTGTTAGGAATCGCCTTGGCGGTAATCTTGTTGGCACTGTTGGCATATGCTGCGCGTGCGAATATGCTTGCAATCGAAGCAACGGCAACTGCACAATTTCAGGCAACAAACGTTGCACTTGTAGGAATGATGGCAACCGCACAAATCCAGGGAACAAGAACTGTGCAAGCGGAAAAGACTTTTGCCAATGAGACGCGCGCGAGCGAAGCAACTTTAACCGCTCAGAGCCGTCTGACCCTGGTCGCGATAGCGCAAACAACCGCAACCGCGCAGGAACAGCTAACTATGGAAGCAATCGCAAATAATACTGCTCGGGCGCATGCAAGCAAGACTGCGAATGCCCTTGAAACCGCAACAGCATTCGCCCAGTCCACGACTACTTCCGAAGCCGTACGGATCAGAACGGTTCGGGCGCAAGCGACTCTGAGGAAATATCAACAAGAAACGGCAACCGCGGAAATTGCAACGGCACTAGCCAATGTTCGTGGGACGGGAACTACACAAGCTCAAAAAACAATCAGCGTGCGTGTCAGAGCTACCGCAACAGCGGCAAGAAAGCAAACACGGATTGCTCAAGGGCTGTATAAAGAGGTTCAGGTCGAGTCGGACAGAGGATGGCAAGATACAAACTTTACGGTTCAAGCTGGAGCAACGCTTATCATTTCATATGTCTCAGGAAAGTGGTCACAGTGCGCGCCCAAATTTGGATATGGTTGCCCGTTTACGGATGCCAATGGTGTGGTTGACCAGCCAAACTGGCCCGACAATTTCATCTCGAATTGTAATCATATCGCTCTCATAGCCCGAATTTCAGAGGGCGAACCATTTTGTGTGGGAAATAAACTGGTTGCCCAGTTTGGTGAAGCAGGCAGTTTGCAATTCAGACCAAATGACAAAGTCTTGACTGATAACGATGGCGTCATCACTGTTCAGGTTGAAATCCAATGAGCCGAATCCACATTTCAACAATTGAAATTCAAGCATGGATTCATTAATCGGCAGAACGCTTGGCTCGTACCAAATCCTTCAAGAACTCGGCAAGGGCGGTATGGCGACCGTGTATCAAGCCATTCAGCCTTCGCTGAATCGTTACGTCGCGCTCAAAATTCTCCCACCCTATTTCGCGCACGATGATGAATTTGTGCGCCGTTTTCGGTTCGAAGCGGAAGCCGCCGCGCGCCTCAAACATTCCAACATTGTCACCATCTATGATGTCGGCGTGCAAGAGGGCATTTACTATATCGCTCAAGAATTCGTGCAAGGCGACACACTGGCAGAACTCATCCGGCGTGAGGGGTCACTTGTACCTTCACGCGCCGTCGCCATCCTTCGCCAAATCGCTTCTGCATTGGATTACGCGCACGCGTTAGGGTTCGTTCACCGCGATGTCAAACCGAGCAATATCATTGTCGGCTTGAATGACCACGCGACTTTGACGGACTTTGGAATTGTGCGCGCGATGGAAGGCACACGCGCCACCAAGAGCGGCGTCATGGTTGGAACACCCGAATACATGGCGCCCGAACAAATTCGCGGGCAAGCAGTGGACGGACGCGCCGATATTTATGCGTTGGGAATTGTGGCTTATGAAATGCTTTCAGGGCGTGTTCCGTTCCAAGGGGATACTGCGCGCGTGCTGCACGCGCAAGTATATGAAACACCCACCGCGCTGCGTTCTATCAATCCGCGCCTTTCCCAGTCACTGCAATCTGCAATCACGCGCGCGCTCGCCAAAGACCCTGCACAGCGCTTTCCGCGCGCGACCGATTTTGTAAATGCACTTGACGCGGCAGCAGGCGCACGCACGACTCGGACGATGGAACGCGAACAGCCGCGCGAATTTGCAATTCCAAAGCGCAACACCTTTTTGATACTGGCAAGCGCAGCAGTTTTGACATTGCTGGTCTTGTTCGTCGCCCTGATGTTGAATCGCGCAGGACAACCTACAAATGTCGCTTTATCGGGCGAAACGCTGCCGCCCGTTACGATGAACGTTGGAACGACGGCGACGCC
>JAKOPZ010000193.1 GCA_029778615.1 Chloroflexota bacterium
CCGCGCCAATGTTTCAACGCCTCGCGTGCGATGGCGAATTGCGCGGCAAGAATTTTGCGCCAATGTTTTTGCCACAACGCGCGCGGATAATTTTTTGCCAGCACCGCGATAAAATTTCTGCCGACGTAATAACTGGCAAACGCGCCGCCGCCCGACGCGCTCAGCATGTGATAGACAATCGCGTTCGGCGCGAGAACGCAATCATATCCTGCCAAGCGCGCGCGCCAATTCAAGTCCACATCTTCGCAGTTGAATTCCAAGTCCTCGTCGAACAATCCGATTTCGTTCAACATCGCGCGGCGATACGCGCACGCGCCGCCGCACACACCAAAGAGGGGGGGGGGAGAATTCGGGTCGTCATACTGTCCGTTATCTATTTCCCACACACCGCGATTGCCCGGTACGCCATCAATGCGAAAGAAATCGCCCGCGCTGTGCAACTTTTCCCGTTCGTCGAACAAACGCAATTTCGTCGCCGCCATGCCCGCGTGCAGATTCGCGTCGAGCGCGCGCAGCAATTCCTCTAACCAAGTCGCTTCGGCTTCCGTGTCGTTGTTCAACAATACGACGATTTCACTCTGTGTACGGCGAATGCCTTCATTCACCGCGCCCGCGAAAAAACGGTTTTCCTTCAACGCCATCACGCGCACGTTCGGAAATTCACGCGCGAGCAATGCGCGCGAATCATCGCTCGAAGCATTGTCCACGACGACGGTTTCAAAATCGCGCAAGGTCTGTTTTTCCAACGCGCGCAGACAAGTGGGGAGCAAACGCGCGCCGTTCCAATTGGGAATGATGATAGAAACGCGGGGCGAAGAAAGGGGCGAAGCATTTACAGACATATTATTCAAACGTCGCAGCAAATAGAGTAAATGCTTCGCCCCTACCCGGCGCGATATTTTTTCCAATAGCGATAGATGCCATCGGCGAGTGCGCCCCCGCCGGCGGCATCATCATACGCGGTGATTTGTGAGAGGGTGTAGCCATCTGCGCGCGCCAATTCATTCAAGAACGCGACATATTTTTCGCGGAATTGTTGTTGTGTTGGCGCGTGTGTCATTTCGCGCGCCGTCCATGGTTCGATAGCGTCGAGCGTGCGCGCGAATTTTTCCAGATGCCAATGTGCGTCGTCGTACAGACCGAAATGCGTCGGCGCAATCCATTGCACAGGCAGCGCGCGCAATCGCGCGATACTGGCGCGCCATTTTTCCAGATGGACTTCGGGCGGCGGCGTAGGGGGACGGATGTGTGTGAACCCATTGACGCGCACACCGCCCACATCGCCCGAAAAACATACATCCTCAAAAATGTACGCGAAATGATGTTCCGCATGACCGGGCGTATCGAGCGCGCAAAACTTGAGTCCGCCAATTTCAAAGCTGTCATTATCGTGATGTTGAATCAACAGCGCGTCGGGAACGGCAAGAAACGAACCCCATAAGCGTTCCATGTGCGCGCCATAAATGCGCTGCGCGCTTGCCAACAATTTATCAGGATTCAACAAATGCGGCGCACCGACAGGATGCACATGAATCCGCGCGCCCTGTCGCGCCCACCAGCCCGCCGCGCCCGCGTGGTCGAGATGAATGTGCGTCAACAATACATCGGTGATGTCGCGCACGTCCAAATCATGCGCGCGTAATCCTTGTATCAACGCGGGCAGCGTCGAACCGGGACCACAATCAATCAACACCGCGCCGTCCGCGTGACGAATCACGTACACAGCGATAATGCCTGCTTTGTCTTGATGCAGAACGTCAATCGTTTCAATCTGTGGATGCTTCATTTTTCAAAGTACGCGCGCAGGGCATCCTGCCACGAACGGAGCGAAATGTTCAACATCGTCGCCGCCGCGAAATTTTCGAGCGCGCCGTTGGGGGGGGGGGACGACGCGCGACGATATTCTGCGAGCCGGATAGGTTTGACCGGGCGCGGCACGTTTGCCTGCCGCAAAATTTCAATTGCCCATTCGTAACGCGAACAGGCGCCCGCGTTCACGAGATGATATATGCCGTACTGCTCGGTGTGAATCAATTGCGCGATGGCGTTCGCCAAATCGGGCGCGTAGGTGGGCGAACCGATTTCGTCGCGCACGACGGACAATGCGGTTTCGCGCCGAGCCAATTCCAAAATTTTATCCGGAAACTTCCCCCCCCCCTTGCCGTATAACCACGCCGTTCGCACAATGTAAAATTTTTCGAGCAAATGCTGCGTATACCATTCGCCCGCGAGTTTTGATTTACCGTAGACGTTGATGGGATTCACCGCGTCGTGTTCCAGATACGGCGCGTGTTTCGTTCCGTCAAACACTTCGTTCGTGCTCACGTACAACAACGCGGCGCGGCACTGTTGGCACGCCAGCGCGATATTTTGGGTGCCAAACGCGTTGACGCGGAACGCGGTCACGGGGTCGCGCGCCGCGCCGTCCACATTCGTCATGGCGGCGCATTGAATCACGAGGTCGGGTTCGAGCGCGGCGAGTTTGGAAATGTTGGCGCGGTCGGTGATATCGAATGCGCGGCGCGGGAGCGGAAGGAGGGTGTGTGTTTCGCACAACGCGTCCTGTAACGCGCGTCCGAGTTGTCCGTCACTGCCGGTGATGGCAATTTTCATCAATCAAAGTGTCCATTGAATTCGCGTATAACTTGTTCCCACTGGGTGGAATCGCCGCGCAAGAGCGCCACGCGGCGCGCATAGTATTCCATTTCGTTAAATTGTTCCAGCCGCGCGTGGGCGACGCCGAGCATGTATGCCAAATCCGCGTCGGTGGGACGCAATTCGAACGCGCGTTTTGCCGATGCAATCGCTTGCGCCAAATCGCCAATTTGAAAATAGCACGCGGCGAGGACTTTGAAAATCACGGCGAGGTCAGGCAGTGCGTTCGCCGCCGCTTGCAGGGGCACGATGGCTTGGCGATATTTTTCTTGATTCCGCAGTTGCAGTCCGCGCAGGAAATCCAAATACGCATCGGTGACGTGGAGGTGTGGGTCCAGTTCGCGCGCGGTTTCCAGTTCACGCTCAATCGCGTGCAGGCGAAAATCGGCAATGCCGAGAATATCGTCCTCTTTGCTCAAGAGCATGGCGAGCCCTTTGAAATAATGCACGACCGCGCTGCCCGGCAAATAGCGCTGCGCTTGCTCAAACGCATTTTCTGCCTGGTCGTAGCGTCCCAGCGTAAAGGTGGCGAGTCCGAGTTGATAATACGCGTCGCCATCGTACGGATTCAATGCCAGCCGTTCGCGCATTTGGCCCGCGAGGTTTTGTGCCTGCGCGACGGCGGGCAGTGCGAGCTCGGCGGGCTGTCCAATCAAAACGACCGAGCCGCAGTACGCACACTTTTTTTCATTTGCTTGCAGGGGCGCGCCGCACGCGGGACAGCGGAGAGTAACGAGGGTGGGCATGGTGAATTGCCAATTGCGGATTGCAAATTTCAAATTGCCAACGCGTACACGTTCAACGTTCCCGTTCCGCCTTTGAGTTCCACTTGCTGCGCGAGCGTGGCGGAAATGGTTTCGTTCACTTGGCGATAAATGGTTTCGGTGATGTAAATGGTGTCGGCGGGCGCAAGACTCGCCAAATGATACGCGGTGTTCACGGGTGCGCCAATTGCCGTGTATTCCAAACGTTTCGGCGAACCGACGTTCCCGCATACCACGTCGCCCGCGTCAATCGCGATGCCGATGTGCAGCGGCGGCAAATTGTTTGAGGCGCGCTGCGCGTTCATTGCCTGTACTGCGTTTTGCATGGCGCGCGCGGTGGCAATGGCGCGTTCGTTCGCGTCGGGCTGCGCGAGCGGCGCATTATACAACACCACAATCGCATCGCCGATAAATTTATTGACGGTCCCGTCGAACTGCGCAATGACATCAATCATGCGCGTAAAATATTCGTTCAACGTGTGGACCACTTGTTCCGCGCCGAGCTCTTGCAGCATGCGCGTAAAGCCGCGAATGTCGGAAATTAAAACGGTGGCATGACGCGTTTCGCCTTCGAGAGGCGCGCCGGTTTGGGCGTCGAGCACGCGCTGGGCGATGGACTCGCTGACATATTTTCCAAAAATCGCGCGCGTGCGCTGCCGTTCTGCGCGTTGATTCCACACCGCATCGGCGACGAGTCCAATCAGCGGCATCGCTCCGGCAATGCCGAACGGATAAAGCAAATAGGAAGCATCCCACAGCGGACGCTTGAGCGGAAAGAACGCGTTGGCAATCCACACGACGACGCCTGCACCCGCGCCCGCGAGGAAATAGATGAGATAGTGCCGCAAATCGCTCGACGCGTCAGACGGAGGGAGAACGAGCCGCCGCGCGAGCGGGAGGAACAAGGGCGCGAGGATGCCTGCCAGCGCGCCGAGAATCGTTTCTTTGGAAAGATAGTACGCCGCGTCGTTGGTGACGGCGCCCAAACCGAGACCGAGACCAAAGCCGAGCGCCACGCCAAACGGGATGGTGTAACGCCACAAGAACGTGAGCGGGGCGTAAGAGGAGGCAGCGCGCGTGGGCGTCGTTTCGCCGGAGAAAAAGTTCATGGCTCGACGCGCTGATTATATCACCAACAGCGCGCGCGTTGAGATGCGGTGCGTATGCGCGCAACCCTCAAGATAATTTTACAAAGTACGCGTCCACCGCCGCGTCGAGCAATTCTTTTTCGAGATGGGGTTCTTTTTGCAAATAGCGCGCAATGTCAACGAGTTGGTCCAACAAATCGCGCGGATGCACGGATTTGGGTTCGCGTTTCACTTTGACGTAATGCTCCAGCACGAGATACTTGAACATTTCTTCGTCATATGGAATGCCGCGCTGGCGGCAGTTCATTTGAAAGATGGTGCGAAAATCTTCCCATGATGGATTGAGGACCGCAATCTTGTAACGGATGCGGCGCAAGAATGCTTCGTCCATCAAATCGCGCGGGTCGAGGTTGGTGGAGAACACAATCAGTTCGTCAAACGGAATTTCAATTTTCTTGCCCGTTTGCAGGGTGAGATAATCGTACCGTTTTTCGAGCGGCACAATCCAGCGATTCAACAAATCTTGCGGACGCATTTGTTGCCGCCCAAAATCGTCAATCAGAAACATGCCGCCGTTCGCTTTCATTTGAAACGGCGCTTCGTACGTTTTGGAAACGGGGTCAAAAATCAAATCGAGCGTCTCGAGCGTGAGTTCGCCGCCGGCGATGATGAACGGACGCTTGCAGATGACCCAACGCATATCGCGCCGCGTAATTTCCCCCAGTGTCCCGCGCACCGCGCTCTCGCTGACGGCTTGATGACTGATGTGGTCGAACACGCGAATGATTTGTCCGTCGGCGTACACCGCGTGCGGAATCAGAATGTTGCCGCCGAGCAGGCGCGCCATGCGCTCGGCAATGGTCGTCTTGCCGTTGCCGGGCGGACCGTACAGAAAAATGGAACGCGCGGAATTGACGGCAGGACCCACGCGGCGCAGCATGGCATCGTTGATAACAATATCGTTGAACGCGTTGCCGATGGTGGTGCGCTCCACCGCGACGCCGCCGATGCTTTGCTTGCGCATCGTATCGTTATACAGATTCAACGGAACGGGCGCGGGACCTGCGTATTGATTACGCGCCAACAGTTCTTGGGCTTTGGCGCTGCCCTTGCCGGTGGTGGTGTATTTGTACGCGCGTTCGTTATAACCTGTGGCGCCGGTGATTTGGCAAAATTCTTCTTTGACTAAAAAACTGAGCGCGTGTTCCACGAGGTTGGTGTGCGGCAAACGCATCTCTTCGGCAACTGCCTGCGCTTGAATTTCACCCGCAAAGTAAATAATTTTGAGCGCCAAATCTTGGATAAAACTGGCGGGCAGTCCCGTGTCCGCAATGGTTTGCGGGGGCGGAAACGAAAGGGTGGTTTGCGGTGTGTCAAAGATGGCGGCGAGGGATGACGGCGAAGTATTGGTTGGCGACATGAGTCTCACTTGTCGAGAATTGGGTTTGTTTGAAAAAGAAACGTTCTCTATTCTATGCCGCGATGGAACTGCGTGCAAGGGGACATTTGGTTCGTTCGCCGTTTGACCTTTTGCGACAGGTCAGCCGCGCAGAATCTGCCACGCGGCGAACAGTTCGCGCAGCCAGACAGCGCACAGCAGCAAACTCAAGACAATCGCCCCTATCGTCCGCGCGCGCGTGATAGAAAGCGTGGCGCGCCGTGTCCAAAACCACGCGGCGTAAAGGGCAAAGAACGGAATCAGCGGCAGATGAAACCGCCCGTCGCCGAAAATGACCAGATGCGCGGCGAGAAAATACAGGGTAAAACCGCCAAACAAAATTTTCCACCGTTCGTTCGGCGCAAACACGAAACCGCCAATGCCCGCCAGCATCACGCCAACGTACACGAGCAGCGCGAGCGCATCCGCGCCGATTTTCGCCGGCGAATTCCATCCTTCGCCGCGCGTCGTCGCTTCTGCCACATCCACCAGACTGCGTTCCATCCCCCAAAAGTCCGCGAATTTAATCGGCACGCGCGCAAGAAAGGTGAGCGGCTCTGCGCGGATGTAATTGCTTGCCAACGCGTACGCCGCGCGGTCACGCGCCAATTCATCTGACGGCAAAGCAGCCAGCATCGGTTCGCGCACGCCCACTTTCCACACATTGCGAATAAAATCGTTCGGCGTGTACGGACTGTTGCCGAGCCACAAATTCACCCCCCCCTTTGTCTCTAATAAAACGAGTTGGTGAAATTGAAAATAATTTCTGACCGTCCACGGCGCAATGACGAGCGCAGTGCCTACCACAAACAACAATGCGACGAGCGTTGCCCGTCGGAGCGAATCTTTGTGTGCGTCCGGTGCGCGCCACAGCCCCCACGCCATCCACAGCGCAAACAGAGGCGTGAAATAGAGTGTGATGCCGCGCGTCAAGGTCGCCATGCCCCACACCGCGCCGGCAAAAAAAATCCACAGCCATGTACGATTGTCATTTTGAACCGAGTAAGAAATCTCGACGTTCGCGGCAGTGACATTTCCCGCCGCGAGATTTTGAATTGACAACGCGCGCGCGACCAAAGCAAACGCGAGCAGCAGCAAAAAAATAAAGAGCGTTTCGGACAATACCAAATGGGCGTGCGTTAAAAAACCCGGATAGATAGCGATGAGAAACGCGGCGACGAAAGGAAGGAGCGCGGAACGCGGAGCGTGTGGCGAATGTTCGTTATTAGCTTGCATCAAACGCGAAACGTGAAACGTCAAGTCATATATCACATACACGGTCGCGGTACTGATAACGATGCCAAACAGTTTTGCAATGAGGATATTGACGCCAAAAATTTTGTACAGTACGCCGAGCGCGAGGGGATAGAGCGGCGCTTGCCACGCGTACAAAATTTGTCCGGGGAAAAACGGATTGTTGTTTTGAAAAAAACCGCGTCCCGCTGCAACGTTCTCGGCGATTTGTTGATACGCGAGTTCGTCCCCCGTGAGCGGCGCGTTGACGCCCGCGAGCAGCATAAAGACGACGCGCAAGCCGAACGCGAGCAGCAAGACACCAACGAGCCAAGACAGAGGACGATTCACGGCGGAGATACAACGCATGACAAACGCCTATGGGCGAACACGATACAACCAAATTTCTCCAAAATCTTGGACGTGCTCTAGTTTTTTTTGCTTGTCCAATTTTTTGCGTACCTTGTCCGCGTTTTCATAACGGTCCGCGTGAATCACCAACCACACCGCGCCCCATTTACGCAAACGGCGCAGAGCTTGATTTTTCGGAAAGGGTTTCACGTCGCGCACCAGCGCGTAATAATCGGGCGGAATAAACGTGCTGTATCCATTCACGAGCGGATGTAAATGATAGAGCGAGTTGTACAAATACACCACATACTTGTCCTGGTCTACAAAGGTCGGTTCGCCCATCGGCAGCTCGACAACGGCTTGGTCACGCGGTTCCTGCGCGAGAAAACGATACGCGGGCGAAACGTGTGTGTCCACTGCGATGGTCTCCAATTGCAGCGGCGCGGGAATGTATTCCAATAGAATCAGTCCCGCAAACAAACAAACGAGTGGGGTGTGCCAACGCGGCGCGCGCTGTGCGATGGTGCGCGCGCCGTACGCGGCGAACAGGGACAATGCCAACATCGTCAGCACCACAAAGCGCGAAGGCGCATTCAAACTGTTGAGCGGCGGCACCAGTTTCGCCAACGCAAAATACGGGAGGGGAAAATGCAAGAGCGCTTCGCCCGTGCGTCCCAACAACAAATCGGGTCCGAACGACAAAACAAAACCCATTAACGCGAGCAGCAGCAAAAAAATCCACGCGCGATTTTTTTTAACCAGCAGCGCGCCCAGTCCAACCAGCGCCAGCGCCACCGCGACGATGCCGGGGAAAATGGGCTGACCTTTGGAAGCGACACGAAATGGGCGCGTGAGCTCGCCATACAACCACTGTGAACGCGGCGTGGCTAAATAGCTGGCAGGACGCGCACTGTAAAAACGCGGGTCGCGTTCGGCAGAAAAATTAAATTCGCGCTCGAGGCGGAAAAAGGGCAGGAGCAAAGGAATAATCAAAATGCTCGCGATGCCGAGAGAAACAATGCCGTACACAAAATGCGCGCGGGTCAGCCGAAAGCGCCGCTGTACAAGGTCAACGCCGAGATACAACGCTACCGCGAAGGCGAGAAAGAGCATGTAATACAGCGACGAGAGGGCGTTGAGCGCAAAGAACAACGCGGTCAAAAAACCGTTGTGAAAATTCGGCGCGCGCAAAAAGCGCGCCACATACATCAACGTCAACGGCATGAACATGGACATTAACAATTGGATGTGGCGCAATTCGCCGATTTTGTATGTGCAAAAGGCAAAGATGAGACCGGCGAGCAAGGCAGGCAATTTCGAATGTCGAGTTTCGAGATTCGAATGTGCAAACCAATCCAGCGCGTACAAAT
Source organism: Chloroflexota bacterium (assembly GCA_029778615.1). Classification (GTDB taxonomy): domain Bacteria; phylum Chloroflexota; class Anaerolineae; order UBA4142; family SHND01; genus SHND01. The sequence goes on from JAKOPZ010000193.1 coordinate 8,900, forward strand.
ACATCGCGAACGCATTGAGTGGAAATGTCAAAAAGAGAACGACGTTGTAGGCGAAAAGGGGATTGCCGCTGACGTATGCAAAGGGGAGATAGAGCAGCGCGCCGGGCAGAATGATTTCGGAAAACGCGAGGGTGTTGGGAAAGGGATAAAAAATATTGGCTTGAAAAAGATTGAGCGGGTCGGCGATGAGTTGATGCGCTTGCCAGCCAAAAATCCAAATGGAAAAATAGGAATCATTGAGCGCGTTGCTGTCTGTCGCCAAAAGCCCGTCGTTCAAACGGAACGCGAGTGGAAAGGTCATTCCGACGGTGAGGAGACAAAAGCAAGCCAACGCGAGGAGGTGCGCGAGGTACGGACGATGCCAAAACGATTTCATCGGGTCGAGCGCAAGTTATAGCACGCGCGAACCCGTGAAGCAAATACTCGCCATAACGAAATCATTCCTTGCGCGCGGACGCCGCATAAAACTCGCGCAAAAAATTTGACGGCGCTTTTGCCAAGAGACGCGGTTCCTCAAACCCCGCGCGCGGCGCAAGTTGGCGAAAGGTTTCAAACGACAACGGATGCGGCACCCACATATTACCATTGTCCACATTGTATTCGACCAAAATAAAAACGCCGCGCGGTTTCAAAAAACTGCGCGCATGCTTCAGTACCGCTTCTTTGTCCCGAAAATAATGCAGCGCGTTCGCCATCACCATGCCGTCGAGCGGCGGCAAATCCAACGCGCGCGCAAAATCCGCGCGCAAAAAATGGATGTGTGTGTCGGGGAACATTTTGAGAAACGCGCGTTCCTGTTCGCGCAAGCGTCCCGCGTCCTGGTCAATCGAAAAAATTTCCGCGTCCGCGCCGACGAGCTCGCGCAGCGCGAGCGTGAACGCGCCGCTGCCCGAACCGAAATCTGCCCAGATGCCGCCGGGCTGTGAAATGCCCGCGCGTAATAAATTGACGTGGTCGTGGTGGTTCAAGTGGAGACTAGAGATTGGAGACTAGAGACTGGAGACTATAATCTCCAGTCTCTAGTCTCTAGTCTTTGGAATTATAGGCAACAGCACCGCCGACGGATGTTCCGCGTCGTGATAAATTGTTTGTCGCGCAATTTCCATCCGCGTTCCCGTCGCCAAATCTTCGCCGGTGTTGAGATTGCGGTCATATTTTGGAAACGCGGCGGATGCGATTTGAACGCCGATGCAGTGTCCCGCAAAAAAGACGTGGCACGTATTCCACACGTCAATTTCAAATTTGTAAATTTTGTTTGGTTCAATGAGCGACGCGGATTCCATACCGTCACGATATCGCGCGCGCACGATGCCGTCGCACAACCGCTGCGCGAATCCGCTCGGATGCAAATCAAACAGGAGAGCTGTGAAATCGGTATCCACCGCCGATGACGACGCGTACAAAACAACGCGCACCGGTCCAATCACCTCCACATCCTTTTCCAACGGCGGCGTCACATACACCAACACATCACCGCGCTGTTGAATCGCAGCATAATCGTCGGGTCCGCCGATTTGGGACGAAGTCGCGTCGGTGACGTACGGCGTTGGACGCGCGGGGTCGTACACATACGCGTCTGCTTTTTCCTCGCGCGGCATTTCGAGCGAGAGCGTCCCATCGCCGTAGCGACTGTTGGCATTGCCTCCGCTGTGAAAATAAAAATTCGTGTATTGCGTGCGCGCGAGCGGAAATTCGTTTTCATCGCGCCATTCATTTTTGCCCATGACAAAAATGCGCGCGGCAGGTTCGCGCGTGATTCCGTCATCTTGATTTTTTAGCCACGCGTCGAACCAACGCAGTTCGTACCCGCGCAAATCAATAATTGCTTGCGAACCAAAATCCACTTCGCCTAATTTTTGTGATGCGTTGACCGCGTGTCCCCACGGACCCATCAATAATTTTTGATGCGTGCGCGCAAACTCTGTCGCGCCGCGCGTCGTCATGCCGATAAAATTTTTCGGCGTGCCGATTTGTTCATCGTCGTACCACCCCGAAATGTGCATGACGGGCAAATCAATTTTTTCAAATTGATTTTGATAACGGAGATTGTCCCAATACGCGTCCAGCGTGGGATGCTGCAATTCTTCGCGCCACTTGGGCGCGTCAAATCCTGCGCGTTCGTCCATCGTCAATAGCGGCAAATGTTCGTAAATCGGATTCCAATTGATTTCTTCCATCAGTTGCCGCAAGCGCCCGTTCACCAAATAGAGCCAGCACAAATGTTGAATCCCCGTTGTGCCTGTTGGGAATTCTACGAACGGGTCAGACGGTGTGACCATCACAATCATTGTTTTCAAATGCGGCGGTTGCGTGAGTGCGGTGAGCCATTGAATGCGCCCCAAGTACGACGCGCCCAACGTTCCTACATTTCCCGTACTCCAACTTTGCGCCGCACACCATTCAATCGCATCGTACCCGTCGCGTCCATCATTCACGTACGGAACAAATTCGCCGTCTGAATCGCCGCGCCCGCGCACGTCCATTGTCACATACACGTAACCGTGTGCAGCAAAATAACGCGCGGCGTCGAGATAAATTTTTTGATTTTTGTTGTACGGCGTGCGAACGAGAATGACGGGAAAGCGTTCGCCGCGTTTTGTTTCTTCGGGGAGAAAAATATCGGCAGAGAGGGTGATGTTGTCGCGCATGGGAACGCGCGTGTTGTAATGGGCGAGGATGTTGTGTTGCATTAAAGGATTGACAAGGTGACAAGGTGACAGGGTGAAACGTTACGTTGTCACCCTGTCGCCTTGTCACCGAATTCTTCCCCCGTGATAGCGCAACTCGTACACAATGCCGCGATTTTGCGAGATGCGTTCGATGCCCCAAAAATTTTCGAGCGTGCCGTTCGTCTGTGAGGTGTATTGAAAATCGTCGCCGCGAATCAAGCCGGGTCCGCGAAATGGCGCGCCCGCGTCAATTTGGCGCAATGCGAATTGTAGAAATTTATACACCGCGCCGACCTTTGCGTTTTCGTCTGTCATGCCGCCCGCGTAACTCATTGCCCAAATCGGTTGGTCGTTTTCGTACACGGTTTCTTGTCCGACGAAAAACATCATGCCAAAATAAATGTCGCGATACAACACATCGCCAAGTTGAAATTCGAGTTGACGCGACACGGGGAGCAATGGCGTTACGGACGCGTCATCGCCTTGTGCGGCGTACGTCGCGCGTTTTGCGGCAACGAGAAATTGGGCGAGTTGTTCGTTGTCCATTGTTCATTCCAAATGCGCTTCAAAACACGTTACGCCTTGTTCGCCAACGCGTGCGGCGTGAACGGTGCCGCGCGGCAAATCAATTCTGTCGCCCGCGTGCGTTGTAATTTCTTGGTTCGGCAAAATCCACATGATGCTGCCAGATATGACGTACAACACTTTATCGAAAGAATGCGTATGCGCGCTGTATTCATCGAACGGCGCGTTGGACCACGTGTAACCGCGCAAATTTTCCGCGCGGATTTTTTGCTGTACGTCGTTCGCGTTCGGCGGCGCACCTTGCCAATGTATTACTGCAAGTTCCATTCAAAATGAACCGCGAATCTGCGCGAATAAAATGAAAAGATTCGCGCAGATTCGCGTAGATTCGCGGTTTCCAAATCAGCGCAAAGCCAGCAAACGCAACGGGTTCAAGCGCAAGCCCTCTTGATTATCGCGAATGTCGTTGCCGTTCGTGTTGCCCTGCATTTTTATATTTTTGTGATTGTTGCTAAAGACGTTGTTGTGAATCTGATTGTCGGTCGAGTCTTGAAGGTAAATGCCCGAGTCGGTGTTGTCGCGCAGAGTGTTGTTGAAAATCTGATTGCTGCGCGAGGGAAATTGATTCACGTCGAGCCACCAAAATTCGCCGGGATTTTTTTGTTCCCAGAAAAAGTAAATCCCCGCGCGCGTGTTGATGATTTGATTGCCGCTGACTTGATTTTCCAAACTGTTCAAGACAATGATGCCGTGATTGTTCATGTTCGCAATCGTGTTGTCTTTGATGACGTTGCCTTTGGAAAAACCCATCCAGATGCCGTCAATGCTGTTGTGCAAATTGTTGCCGACGATTTGATTGCCGGTGCAAAAGCCCAATTCAATCGCGTTATACATGATGTCGTGGATGTGATTGCCCGCGATGACATTGTTATTGCCGCACGGAACGCCGTGCGCTTTAATAAAAATGCCGTTGCCGTTGCCGCTGCCGACTTCGTTATTCAAAATGCGATTGCCGCTCGAACCGTCCTGCATCGTAATGCCGCCCGCGTCACAGCCGGGACCAACGACGCCCGCGCCCCACGTGCAGTAACGCACATTGCCGTTCGTCGTGTTGCCCGAAACATCACTGTTAGTTGTTTGCACCAGATTGATGCCCCACGCGGAATTGTTGGACGAATCGTTACTGCGGACATGAATGCCCGTGCTCGAGCGAATGTCAATCCCAATCGCTTGCGAGTTGGCGTTGTTGAATTCGACGCGCCCGTTGTCGGATTCGTTCAAGCGAATCCCCCCCCCCTCCACCATGCCGAGAAAAATTCCATAGCGGCGTCCGTCCACATCGTCAAAATTTTTCGCGAGGACATTGTGATGAATGTACACGTTTGACGAACCTTCGACATAGATGCCGTAGCGATACCCCGAAACGTTGCAGTTGCGAATTTCCACATTCTTGGCGCGTTCGTTGCCGAGAATGCCGAGTTTGCGAACGACGATGCCGACACCGTTGAAATCCGCGCCTTGAATACTTTTGCCTTGACAATCGAGCACAACATTGCTTGCGCGAATATTGAGACAATCGCCCGCGCCGCCGATGTTGTTTTTGAGAAAATAGCCGCCCGCTTTGGTCAAGGCGCCACAGCCGCTGATGGCAAAATTCAAGCCTGCGTCCGAAGGCGGTGCCTCGGTCGGCGCGGGCGGCGCGTCGGTGGGACCGGGTTCGTCGGGCACGCGGGAGGGTTCGGGCGTATTGGTCGGTTTGGGCGTGCGCGTGGGACGCGGAGGTTGAGTGGGCGCGGGCGTGAACGTAATGGGCGCGGCAGTCGGTGGAATTTCGTCGGTTGGGCGAATGGTTGGTTCTGTTGTCGGTTCGTCGGTTGGTGTAGGGAACGCTGGCACCAGCGTTCCGTACGTGGGCGGCGGCGTTGGCGTTTTGGTTTTGCGCGCGAGTGCGACGAGGACGGGCGCCTCGCCCGCGCGCGGTTCGACGATGTGCGCGGCGAGCGCCATTTTGGGAACGAGAATGCCCATACCCGTCGAGGCGGACGATGCCAGCACCGCATTGGTGCGGAGCGCCACTTCATCTAACGGTTCCGGCGGCGCGGGTTCCATGACCAAAAACAACCCTATCGCGCCAATTCCAAGCGCGAGCGCGACGAGAAGAAAAATACGCCAACCGTTCATGAGCAGGGATGAGGGATGATGTGCTGAAATACAGCACGGCGAGACGCTTGTGGGAAGCGACTCGTTCCGAGAATCTATATCGTCTCGCCAAGAGTGGGCTTGGGCTAACGATACAGCAACAACGGGGCGTCAGCAAGGACGGGATGACCCCGCCCCAACAAAGCGAACTATAACATACCGCGCGCGCGGCGTCAAACAAAACGCGCTATAATCGGCGCAGTCCACTTTTACGAGGAACAGTCATGCAGTTCTTTCAACACGGCGAAGATTTGTTCGCGACCGAAGCAACCCTGCTCGCGCTGTTTGTGATTATCATTCTGGTCGGTCTCACCGCGCGCTATTTTCGTCTGCCTTACACCACCGTTTTGGTGATTGCCGGTTTGGGAATCGAATTTATTGGCGCGCTGCCGCCGATTGACTTGACCCCCGAACTGGTGCTGCTGTTGTTTTTGCCGCCGCTCGCGTTTGAAGCGGCGTTTCATCTGGACGCGAACCGTTTGCGTCAAGACTTGACGCCGATTTCGGTTTTTGCATTGGCGGGCGTGATTTTGACCATGTTCGTCGCGGCGGGGGTGATGGTTTTCCTTTTGGGAATGCCGTGGGCGCTGGCTCTGTTGTTTGGCACGCTCATCGCGGCGACGGACCCGGTTTCGGTGGTCGCGGTCTTTCGCGAACTCGGCGTTTCCAAACGACTCTCGACGTTGATGGAAGGCGAAAGTTTGTTCAACGACGGCACGAGCATTGTGTTGTTTCGTATCGTGCTGGCAGTGGTGTTGACCGGTGTGATTGACCCGCCCAAGGGGATTTTGGATTTTTTGCGGCTGGTGCTCGGCGGCGCGGCGCTCGGTTTCGGGTTGGGCTATCTCGCCTCGCGCATTCTCGCGCGCATCGAAGATTATCTTATCGAAATCAGTTTGACCGTTGTGCTCGCGTGGGGTTCGTACTTGCTTGGCGAGTATCTTCAGGTTTCGGGCGTGATTACAGTCGTATTGGCGGGACTGGTGTTGGGCAATTACGGCGGACGAATTTCGTTCAGTCCCACGACGAAAATTGTGTTGGAGCACGTTTTGGAATTTGTGTCGTTTGTCGCCAACTCGTTCATCTTTTTGCTCATCGGTTTCCAGATTCAATTGATTACGCTGCGCGTGAATTTGCTCGCGGTGCTGGCGGCGATTCTCGGTACGCTTTTGGCGCGCGCCGTGACGGTGTACGGATTGTCAGCAGTGATTCGGCGCTTTTCGAAACCGATTCCGCTCACGTGGCAGCATCTGTTGTTTTGGGGTGGAATGCGCGGCGGCGTGACGCTCGCGCTCGCGTTGAGTTTGCCCATCGGCGTGCCCGAACGCGATACGCTCATCGTCGCCGCGTTTGGCGTTGTGTTATTTACGTTGGTCGTGCAAGGGTTGACGATTCGTCCGCTCGTGGGCTTGTTGAAATTGGTGCCGGTGGCGCGCGAAAAAATTCCGTACCAAGAAACGCGCGCGCGTTTGCTCGCCGCCCGCGCGGCGGAACGACGCTTGCACGAATTGCATCGCGCGGAAACCATTACCGAAAAGGTGTTTCAACAAGTTGGGGAAGAGTACGAAAATCGCCGCCGCGAACTCGCCGAGACGCTCGAGCAGCTGTATCAAGAGAATGATACACTGTTGAGCAGCGAAATCCATTCGGTGCAGCTCGAAGCGCTGCGCGCGCAGCGGAGTGAATTGTTTGACCTGAATCGGCGGGGCGTCATCAGCGAACATGTTTATCGCACGCTGACCGCCGAAATAGACGAACAATTGGAAAACCTCGCCGTCACGCGCGACGAACAACGCGCCACACATACCGGACCGCTGAGCGGCGCGTAGCCGCTTACGCTAATTCTCCAAGCGCGATTCCAAATAATGTACCCCGCTCAACCCTCGCATCCGCTCCGCCGCGCTTTCGGGTGTTAAATCGCGCTGCGGCATCGCAAGCAGTTCATAGCCCACCATAAATTTTCGCACGGTGGCGGAACGGAGTAATGGTGGATAGTAATGCGCGTGGAAATGATGTGAGGGATATGCTTGACCATCCGTTGGCGTTTGATGAAAACCCATCGAGTAGGGAAACGACACTCGAAATAAATTGTCGTAACGCGTTGTCAATTTTTTCAAAATGTCTGCGAGCGCGGTGATTTCCGGCGCGTTCAAATCCGCGAGCGCGCCCATGTGACGATTCGCCAAGAGCAAAACTTCAAAGGGCCAAATCGCCCAGTACGGCACGACGACGGTGAAATGTTCGTTGGCGACGACGATGCGTTCGCCGCGTTCTTGTTCCACGCGCAAGTAATCGCACAACAAACAGCCATCGCATTCGAGCGCATATTTTTCCTGCGCGAAAAATTCTTTCGCGGGTTCGTTGGGAATGTGATGCGATGCCCAAATTTGCGAATGGGGATGTGGGTTCGATGCGCCCATCGCCGCGCCTTTGTTTTCAAACACCTCGACGTAATTCACGTACTCGAGCGCGCCGAGCGATTGCGTTTCGTGCGTCCACGTGTGAATCACGGTTTCGATTTCGGAAAGCGTCATCAACGGCAAGGTGAGGTCATGGCGCGGATGAAAACAGACGACGCGGCATTTGCCCGGTGTTGGCTCTGCGCGCAACAATGGCGACGTGTAGGGAACGAACGCCGTTTCGTTCCGTGCCGTTTCGTTCCGTGCCGTTTCGTTCCGTGCCGTTTCGTTCCGTGCCGTTTCGTTCCGTGCCGTTTCGTTCCGTGCCGTTTCGTTCCGTGCCGTTTCGTTCCGTGCCGTTTCGTTCCGTGCCGTTTCGTTCCGTGCCGTTTCGTTCCGTGCCGTTTCGTTCCGTGCCGTTTC
>JAKOPZ010000194.1 GCA_029778615.1 Chloroflexota bacterium
CAGGTTGACTTGGCTAGGCGTTGCGGAAGAGAATGGCAACACATTGCAAATTCGACCTCCGTCGAATGGGCAGGGTTTGAGTCAACGCAGGTTGACTTGGCTAGGCGTTGCGGAAGAGAATGGCAACACATTGCAAATTCGACCTCCGTCGAATGGGCAGGGTTTGAGTCAACGCAGGTTGACTTGGCTAGGCGTTGCGGCGATTTCAATCGCCCGTCAAAAATCCCGTCACCGTCTTATTGAACCACAATGAATGCGTCATTTGCGCCCAATGTCCGTTGTGAGAAACCATTTCGGGGTCACGCTGCTCGCGCGTAAAAATCACCAGATGCGAATCCCGAATCGCCATCGCCAAAATGTGCGCCCACTGCGCGGGAATCAATTGGTCATCTTCGTCCCACACAATCAACGTCGGCGCTTGAATTTTTGCGAGATGTGCGAGCCCTTCTTCACTCGAATCGAACAACGAATCTGCCAAAACAATTTTTTCGACGCGTTCAGGAAAACTTTCTGCAATGTGCTGTACTACTTGCCCGCCCCACGACAAGCCGATAAAACTCGCGCGCTGGATTTTTTCAACATCCATCAATTCCACCACAACTTTCGCATGTTCCTCTGCGTCCAACGCCTCTTCCAATTTATCCGACTGACCATAGCCCAACAATTCCACCGCATACACGCGCGCAATCATCGAAAGTGCGTCCACATTTTTCACCCATGTCTGCCACGAGTTGCTGTCGCCGAAACCGTGAACGAGAATCAGCGCGTTGCCTTCTCCCCCAACGACGGCGTGAATTTTTCCTTTGGATGTTTCGATGAATTTAAATTCCAGCATTTACAGATTCTCACGCAAAGGCGCCAAGACGCCAAGAAAACAAAAAAAACCTTCATCCCACATTGGGACGAAGGTTTGTCAATCTCCGCGGTACCACCCAGATTAGTCAGTTGGTCGGTTGGTCGGTTGGTCGGCTGGTCTTGTATTTGACCATCCGATTGTCCGACGAGCCGACTATCCGACTCACTCTAACGCGTAACGTGCGTGGGACGTCAATCTCTAGTCTCCAGTCTCGAATCTCTGACTGAATTTCGCGATTGCAGCTCGCGGGCGAGTTCGGTCTTGCGGCATTCTCCGTAATCACCATCGTTGGGCTTGCACCTTGTTTTTCCCAACTCGCTGCGGAGATGACCTACTGCTCCCGGTCAAAGCGTTTTAGAATTTTGATTGCTGATTTATGAATTGATTTTGCATCTCTGTAAACCAGAAATCAAAAATCCGAAATCATAAATTCAGAGTGGAGCTGATCGGGATTGAACCGACTACCTCTTGTCTGCCAGACAAGCGCTCTCCCAAGTGAGCTACAGCCCCAGATTGTCTTTCATTCATCCTGCAATATTTCTCGCATTATTCCTTTTGCCAAGGCATCCAAGTAACGTCGAAGATCGGCAGAATAATACCGAACCATGCAAACACCTTTGTATCCATCGCGTTGAATTCTTCCAGGGTTTTTCTTGATGCTACTTTTGTGAAATCGATTTATAGAGATTCCCGTAACATCCGACCAAAACTCTATTAACTCTTGCTCTGGCATTCCCACACTCAACATAAGCTGACATGCAAACTTGCGCTCATCAACGTCCAAATTATTTCGCAACAGTGCCATCCACGTCTTGATAACTTGCGGGTCACTATTGGCAAATGCTAAATGGTCATCTCGTTTCGCGCCTTCGCCAACATAGAGTGATGCTGCCATCAAATGGAGTGCTTCGCGGTGAGAGGACAAACGCCTCGCAACGGGTAATGCCTTCGTCGCGGCTTGCTCCAAACTTTTTTGTTTTTGCGACGGATTCCACAAAATTGCAAATGGTCTGCCCTTTGCAGAACCATCAAGTTCTTTTTGCGTGATGCGAACTTTTTGTTCGGTTGTTAATTCAATATCACTTACCCAATTCGAGATTGTCGCTTGCGGAATATCTCCGCCCAATTCCGCGATAATTTCAGGATAAGTGAAACCCGCCCGTCGCAACTCACGAGCTCGTTCGCGTATTTCGGGCGGGTAGGAACGTGTTCGACGGAACATCGTTACATCTTTTAGTGGAGCTGATGGGATTTGAACCCACTACCTCTTGTGTGCGATACAAGCGCTCTCCCAACTGAGCTACAGCCCCGAAACAGTTTGAATTGTATTCATTTGTGCGCGTGCGTCAAATATCTTACGCGCACTGTGATGGGAGAGAATCAATGCGCGAATTGTTTGCGCGCCCATTCTCTCCCATCTCCAATCTCCAATTTCAAGTCTCTTATTTGACTTCGACGCTCGCGCCGACTTCTTCCAATTTCTTTTTCGCTTCGTTCGCTTCGTCTTTGGACACGCCTTTTTTGATTGCTTGCGGCGCGCTTTCCACGAGGTCTTTGGCTTCTTTCAGACCGAGACCGGAAACGAGTTCGCGGACGACTTTGATGACAGGAATTTTTTGCGCGCCCGCGTCTTTGAGAATGACATCAAATTCCGTCTGCTCTTCGACGGCAGGCGCGGCGGCGCCACCGGCTGCGGCGGCGCCCGCGCCCGGCATGGCGGCAACCGCGACGGGCGCGGCAGCGCTGACACCCCAATGTTCTTGCAGCGCTTTGGACAATTCTGCCACTTCGAGAATGCTCAACGTATCGAGCGTATCCATGATTTGTTGTACTTTGTCGGAAGCCATAATTCTTTCTCCTGATTAGATTTCGGTATGGATTGTATTTCAACTATGCGGCGGCGCCTTGGTCAGCTTTGGCTTGCAAGGTATACACCAATTGGGCAAGCACTCCGTTCAAGACACCGACGAGACTGGCGGATGGACCTTGAAGCGCGCCCAAAACGCCGGCGTACAAATCGTTGCGACTTGGCAGATTTGCCAAGTTTTCAACACCCTTGGCGTCATAAATCGTTTGACCGACGATGGCGCCGCGAATCGGCAACTCTTTTTCCTTGAAAAACGTGTTCAGCTTTTTCGCAGGTCCCGCAAGGTCTTCGCGCAAAAATGCGACCGCCGTCGGACCGTCCAACAAATTTGTTGGTACCGGCAGTCCCGCCTCTTTGAGCGCGATTTCAAGCAGCGTATTTTTTGCAACGTGATAGCCCGCCTTCATCCCGCGCAATTCATTGCGAATGCCTTGCAGGTCAGCCACTTTCAAAGTGCGATAGTCCGTAATAATGACGGCTTGTGCCTGTTTCAATTCTTTGGTCAATTCACTGACCAATTCCGATTTTCGTTCACGTGTGACTGGCAATGGAACTCACCTCCTTGAGAAAGGAAAAGGTGACGAGTTACGGGGAACGCTCCGCGTAACGTTCATTCACCTTGCTAACAAAAAACTCTTTGCGCCAATGCCGACGCAAAGAGTCCATGAGTTACATGTAGAATTTTCCGCGCGCGAACGCGTGAAAAATTTTTCTCTCTTGCCTCGGCAGGAACATTATGTGATGAAGGTATCATCACGACCTGCTGTCTCGGGCGCGATTCAATTATTCCGAACGCCGAACGATTATATTCAACTCGCCGTGGGACGCAAGTTTTGCGCGGCGTTCACATCCACGCGCACGCCGGGACCCATTGTGGATGCGAGCGAAATCTTTTTGAGGTAGACCCCTTTTGCGCCCGACGGTTTCGCTTTGGTAATCGCGTCCATTAACGCGGCGAAATTGTCCAACAATTGTTCTTCGGTAAAACCGGACTTGCCAATGATGCTGTGGATGCCGCCGGTTTTGTCTGTTTTAAATTCCACACGTCCGAGCCGTGTTTCTTTAATCAATTGCGGCAGTTGCTCCGGCGGAACAATGGTGCCCGCCTTCGGACTCGGCATCAAACCGCGCGGACCGAGCACTTTGCCGAGCCGCCCCACCTTGCCCATCAATTGCGGCGTAGCAATCGCCACATCAAAATCTGTCCAGCCGCCCTCGATTTGTTTGATAACATCATCACTGCCGACAAAATCCGCGCCGGCTTCTTGCGCCAAACGCGCGCCGTCGCCTTCGGCGAAAACAAGAATGCGAACGGTTTTGCCGGTGCCGTGCGGCAAAAGCACCACGCCGCGCACTTGCTGGTCTGCTTGTTTCACATCCAAACCGGTCTTGAAATGCGCTTCAACCGTTTGATTAAATTTGCCATACGCCGTTTTCTTGGCGAGAGCAACTGCATCTTGCGGCGTATACTCTTGTGTTACATCAACGAGTTTCACCGCTTCTTGATATTTTTTTCCACGACCCATTGTATAAACTCCTTGTGGTCCGTATCGCGCGTTTTCGCGCTCCCACGCGAATTGGGTATCAGGTAGTAGCTATCAAGTATCAGGTTGACCCTGTTGCTTGCTACATGCCACCTGCTGCTAATCCTTAACTTCAATCCCCATATTTTTCGCGGTACCTTCAATCATTTTCATTGCGCCGTCAATGTCCACCGCGTTGAGGTCTTTCATTTTCTTTTCCGCAATTTCACGCACCTGCTTACGCGAAACGGTACCGACCTTGGTGCGGTTCGGTACACCCGAACCTTTTTCGACGCCCGCTGCTTTTTTCAAAAGTTCCCCGGCAGGCGGTGATTTCAATTCAAAGGTAAATGAGCGGTCTTGATAAATGGTAATGACGACGGGAACCACAGTTCCCGCGTCTTTGGCGGTACGCGCATTGTACTCTTTGGTGAACTGCATGATGTTGATGCCGTGCGGACCCAATGCCGTGCCAACAGGCGGCGCAGGGGTTGCCTTGCCCGCTTGAATTGCGAGTTTGACAAGGGCTTTGACTTTTTTTGCCATTTACACTTTCTCCACTTGAAGTAAATCCAATTCTACCGGCGTCTCGCGTCCAAAAAACGAAACGAGCACGCGGACCTTGCCTTTTGCCATGTCCACTGCATCCACATTGCCGCGAAAATCTGCAAAGGGACCATCAATAATGTGAACGGTTTGTCCGACGCGAAACGTGACATGCACTTTGGGTTCTTCACTCTCCATGCGCTTGAGAATCTTATCCACTTCTTCCTGGCGCAATGGAACAGGACGCTGCAAATCGCCCGAACTCACAAAACCTGTGACGCCGGGTGTATTCCGTACTGCATACCACACTTCATCTGAATCGGGTTCGCCCTCGTGCAATTCCATCATTTCGACGAGAATGTAACCGGGAAAGACGCGCCGCTCGATGTTTTTGCGCTGCCCTTCGCGAATTTCGACTTCGCGTTCCACCGGAACGACAACGCGAAAAATGCGGTCTTGCAAATTCATCGAATTGATACGCTGTTCGAGACCTTTTTTGACTTTGTTCTCGTACCCCGAATAGCAATGCACAACATACCAAACGCGACGAATCGGTCTCTTCTCTGCTTCGGCGCTGCTTTCCGCCGCTGTGGTTGCGACCGGTTCCGCAACGCCTTCGGTCACAATCGGTTGTTCCGTTTCGTCACTTGCCGTTTCCGCGTCGGGGGTCAATGTTATTTCGCCCCATGGAATTTCCATTTCCTCTTCTTCAGAGGTGTCCGCTTCCGCTTCCGTGACAGGCGCGACGGGTAAATCCGTTTCCACATCGCCCATCGCAATATCCAGCGCGTCGGCAGGCACGGTCCAAGTCTCGGCAGCGATGGCGGGGTTCGCGTCAACCGCTTGTGTTTCGTCGTGTTGTTCGGGCAACGTTTTTTCCAAATCGTTCATACTTAGCGTACCAACAGGAATCTAAAAATTTGTGTCAAGAGCGCGTCAATCCCACCCAGAAACAGCGCCATCGCCGTAACGACTACGACGACGATGATGGTTAAATTTTGCGCCTGTTCGCGCGTGGGCCAAACAACCTTGCGGAGTTCGGCAACGGTCTCGCGATAAAACGTGACAAAACGATTTTCGGGTTGAACTTGCTGCGTCAACCGCGCTTGCTTTTTTTCTGCCATATTACTTGGTCTCGCGATGCGCGGTGTGCTTGCGGCAAAACCGGCAATATTTTTTGAGTTCCAAACGTGCCGTTGTGTTTTTCTTGTTTTTCTGTGTGGTGTAATCGCGGCGCTTGCACTCATTGCACGCTAACGTGATTACAAGACGGTTTTCTTTCTTTGCCATTTCAGTCGTGAGCCATTCGTCATTAGTCGCTAGCCCTGCATTTTTCGAGTGACTAGCGACTAATGTCTAACGTCTATTTTATTCAATCACCTTGGTAATGACACCGGCACCGACGGTGCGTCCCCCTTCGCGAATCGCAAACCGCGATCCCTTTTCCAACGCCACCGGCGTAATCAACTTGACGTGCATCGTCACGTTGTCCCCCGGCATCACCATCTCCACACCTTCCGGCAAGTTGATGTCTCCCGTCACGTCCAACGTCCGTATGAAAAACTGCGG
>JAKOPZ010000195.1 GCA_029778615.1 Chloroflexota bacterium
ACCAATTCAGACATTGCTGTTCCTCCATCTTGGTATTTGTCAATTCCCAATTGACAAAAGAAGTGCAAATTAGTTCAAGTCATGTATATATCGGATGCACCTCGATTAGAAATGCATCCGATTTTTTGTTCAAATGAACGCTCGTCGTTCCCACTGACGATGCTTGGTAATTTCCCTTATCCCCTTAAATACCTCGAGTACTCTGTGTCCCCGAGTCTACATTTCCCGTTATTCAAAACAACCCCATCACCTTCCCCGTATTCAAATCCAAATCCACATCGTAGAAAACGGGACGCGTCGGGAGTCCGGGCATCGTGCGCATCGTGCCGACGAGCGGATACAAAAAGCCCGCGCCGACGCTCGCGCGAATGTCGCGAATCGGAATACGGAATCCTGTGGGCGCGCCTTTGATACCCGCTTCGGCGGTGAAACTCAAATGCGTTTTTGCCATGCAGATTGGTAAATCGCCAAAGCCGTTGCGCGTGTACAATTCGATTTTTTCTTCTGCTTCGGGTGAATAATCCACACCGTCCGCGCGATAAATTTCGCGCGCAATCGTTTCGATTTTTTGTTTGATGGACATGTCGAGGGGATAGAGAAATTCAAAGTTCGACGTTTGCTTTGCCGCGTCCATCACCGCGTCCGCGAGTTCTGTCGCGCCCGCGCCGCCATTCATCCAGTGCGTCGCTTTCACCGCCACCGAACCCGATTCTTCCACCACGCGTTCGAGGAATTTCAATTCATTTTCGGTATCGTACTTGAACGAATTAATCGCGACGACGACAGGCACGCCGTACTTTTTCGCGTTCTCGATGTGACGCAAAAGATTCGGCAGACCTTTTTCCAAGAGTTCGATATTTTCTTCCGTGTATGCTTTGTCGAGTGGACGCCCCGCGACCACTTTGGGTCCGCCGCCGTGCATCTTGAGCGCGCGAATTGTCGCCACCATCACGACAACATTCGGAACCAAACCCGAATAGCGGCACTTGATGTCCATGAATTTTTCCATCCCGATATCCGCGCCGAATCCCGATTCTGTGACAACATAGTCCGCGAGTTTCAGCGCGATTTGGTCGGCGATGATGGAGGAATTGCCGTGCGCGATATTCGCAAACGGTCCCGCATGAACGAACGCGGGCGTGCCTTCGAGCGTCTGCATCAAGTTCGGCATAATCGCGTCTTTCATCAAAACGGTAATCGCGCCCGCGACGCCCAAATCTTCGGCGGTGACAGGTTCGCCGTTGCGATTCGTCCCGATCACCATACGCGAAAAACGTTCGCGCATGTCGGGCAGCGATGTGGTGAGTCCGAGAATCGCCATGATTTCGCTTGCGACGGTAATATCGAATCCCGTAAAGCGTTCGCTGCCTTTTTCTTCTTCGCCCAAGCCGATTTCGATTTTTCGCAACATGCGGTCGTTAATGTCCATCACGCGCTGCCATGTAATCGAGGCGGGGTCAATGTCGAGGCGAAAGAGTTTTCGTCTTTCGTCCGCGTCAAGTTCAGACAGATTCGTTGCTTGAATTCCAAGACGCGCCGCGCGTTTCGCAATCGAAGGCGCAAACGTTCCGTCGGGACACAATGCTTTCGCCAATTTGTCGTCGTCGGTAATCGCGCGTTCGTGCAACATGCGCGCGTCAATTTGCGCGGCAAGCAAATTGTTCGCGGCAGTGATGGCATGAATGTCGCCCGTGAGATGGAGATTGAAATCTTCCATCGGAATAATTTGGGAATAGCCGCCGCCCGCCGCGCCGCCTTTGATGCCGAACGTCGGACCCATTGACGGTTGACGAATGCAGGTGAATACGCGCTGCTTGCGAAACGCGCCGAGCGCTTGCGATAAACCAACGGTTGTGGTCGTTTTTCCTTCCCCTAACGGCGTCGGCGTAATCGCAGTGACGTCAATATATTTTCCGTTCGGTTGATTTTTCAAACGGTCACGGACTTCGAGATGTACTTTGGCTTTGTATTTTCCAAACAGTTCGAGGTCGTCGTCGCGGAGACCCACTTCGTGCGCGACATCGAGGATGGGACGAAGTTCCGCCGCTTGGGCAATTTCAATATCGCTTGGAACGGGGTGAGTAATTTTAATCGGCACAGTTCAATTGCTCCTTTGCAATGAAATAGTAGAGGCAAAGCATTCGCATTAACAACTGCGTGGGGGTTTGGCGAACGCGCCCGCGAATGCTTTGCCCCGACAAAGTAGAAATATAGCACAAGTTGAAACAATTCGAGTGTACGAACGGTCAAAAAAAAGTACGATTTCTGAAACGAAGCGTGACCTTTTCGGAACCATTGCGTAATAGGATGTGTTCACAAATCTCAATCACAAGGAGCTGGACTATGAAGGTTCGTCTTGGAATTCTTGTGCTCGCGCTTGGCGCGTTGATGGGTTGCGGGTTCAATCTCAACGTCACTCGCGGCTCGGGCAATGTCATTACGGAATCGCGCGCCGTGAGTGGTTTTCACGCGGTCACATTGGCGGGTGTTGGCGAATTGAATATCACGCGCGGTGACGCCGAAAGTTTGACGATTGAAGCCGATGATAATTTGATGCCGCTGATTACGACTCGCGTGGACAATGGCACGTTGACTATCGGCTGGGACACAAATCGCGGGACGATTTCCGTGGACCCCACGCGCCCCATCCGGTACACTCTGCAAGTGAAAAATTTGGACGCGGTGGTTTTGGCAGGCGCGGGCAATATCAATGCGCCGTCGCTGATCGCCGACAATTTTGTTTTGACGAGCAGCGGAGCAGGCAATGTGAATCTCACACAACTCACCGCGAAAAGTTTGCAAGCGACGATTAGCGGCGCCGGCAGCATGAACGTGTCGGGTGAAGCAGAAACGCAGACCGCCTCGCTCACGGGCTTGGGCAGCTACAACGCGGGCGACCTGAAAACGCACAGCACGACCGTCACCGTTTCCGGCGCAGGGGGCGCGACCGTGTGGGCAGCGACCGCGCTTGATGTGAAAATCAGCGGTGCGGGCAGCGTGAGCTACTACGGCAGTCCACAAGTGACGCAAAGCATTTCGGGCGTCGGCTCGGTCAAAGGGTTAGGCAACAAATGAGTTTCCTGTAAATTCGGAAACCTACGCGAAAAATTGCGAGAGTGGCATTGGCGACAAGTCCGTTCTCGCAATTTTTTTATTTGTGGTAAAGTTCCACCATGGGTTCACGCGGCGAAGGTTGGGTCATTGGGCAATTTGTAATTGCGCTCGGAATTTTGGTCGTAACATTTTTTACGCGCGTCGAATTACCGTTGTTTGTGCAACTCGTCGGCGCAGCGATGCTGATCGTCGGCGCAATCGTCATTGCGTTCGCCACGTTTCATCTCGGCAAAAATCTGACGCCCTATCCGAAACCGAAAGATGGCGATCACACACTCATCACCAATGGCATTTATGGAATCGTGCGGCATCCGATTTATTTTGGATTCGCGCTCGCGGCGTTGGGGTGGACGTTGTATTGGGGAACGCTGTTGGGAATTGCGCTCGCGTTGTTTTTATTTGTGTGGTTCGATTTGAAATCGCGGCGCGAAGAAAAATGGCTCGCGGAAAAATATCCCGAATACGCGGCGTATCAAGCGCGCGTCAAAAAATTGATTCCGTTTGTTTATTAGAGATTGGAGATTGGAGATTGGAGATTGGAGACTGGAGAAATGTTCACACGTAAAAATTTTTTTCTATTTGGAATCATTGGCGCGCTGCTCGGGGGCGCGCTTGTTTTGTTTGTATTCCAAACGCGTGTGACAGAATGGACGCCGCAAGAAATCAAAACTCTGCGTTCGCTTTCTCTTGCAAGTTTGCCCCCGCTCGCGCCCGACACATCCAATCGCGTGGCGGATGACCCGCGCGCGGTGGAACTCGGACACAAATTATTTTTTGACGCGCGCTTTAGCAAGGACGGGACCGTTTCGTGCGCGTCGTGTCACATGCCCGAATTGAATTTTCAGGACGCACGCGCACATGGACGCGGAATGGCGGAAACGCGGCGGCGCACGCAGAGCATCGTTGGCAGCGCGTATTTTGAATGGTTTTTTTGGGATGGACGCCGCGATAGTCAGTGGAGCCAGGCATTGTCGCCACTCGAACACGCGAACGAACAAGGCGGCGACCGCGCGCAGTACGCGCATTTGCTCGCGCAAAATTATCGCGCGGAATATGAAGCGTTGTTTGGCGCGCTGCCCGCGTTGGAAAACATTCCCGCGCACGCGAGTCCTGTCGGCGATGCGAACGCGCGTGACGCATGGAACAAAATGACGAACGCGGAGCAGCAAAGCATTTCCCGCGTGTACGCGAACATGGGCAAAGCCATCGCCGCGTATGAACGCAAAATCTTGCCGGGCGCGTCGCGTTTTGATGAGTATGTGGACGCAGTGACGCGCGACGACTGTCATTTCGAGCGGAGCGAGAAATCTCAGTTTTGGCTAGCGAGATTTCTCGCAACAACGGCTCGAAATGACAATCAAGCGGAATGTCCGAACGAAATTTTTTCCGAGGACGAACGCGCGGGGCTGAAATTATTTATTGGCAAAGCGGGCTGTGTGAAATGCCACAACACGCCGCTTTTTTCCGATGACGAATTTCACAATACGGGGATTCCACAACACGCGGAAACGGAACACGATTTGGGACGCGCCGAAGGCGTGGTCGAAAATTTTCAAGACGAGTTCAAATGCTGGAGCGAATTTAGCGACGATGAAAAACGCGATTGTCCGCAATTGCGTTACATGCAAGCGCGCGCGGGTTCCCTCGTCGGCGCGTTCAAAACGCCTTCGCTGCGAAAAACGCAATTCGTCGCGCCGTTCATGCACAACGCGTGGTACACGACTTTGCGCGAAATTCTCGACCATTACAATCGCGCGCCCGCCGCGAGGATTGGCGAAACGGAATTGAAACCGTTGCATTTGAACGAAACGGAATTGAGACAACTCGAAGCGTTTTTGTTGACGCTCACCGCGCCCGTGAACGCGCCGCCCGCGTTACTGCAAGACCCGTTTGCATCAAGATAGATTTGTTTCCCCCGCGCGCGCCAAGCCCTGCACCACACTCGTGAACACTTCTTGCCTGTTCACTTTTGCCGCGCCAAATTTTTTCTCCAACATTTTTTGCACAGCCGGAATCAAGGACGAACCGCCTGTGCGAATCACCACGTCAATATCCTCTGCGCGCAAACCCGCCGCGCGCAGTGTCTTGTCCATCTCTTTATCAATCGTTCGCAATCGCGACGAAATCACATGCTCAAATTCGCGGCGTGTTAGTGGTTCGTCGAATTGAATGTTGTCGCGATGAAATGAAATTTGCGATTCACGTATGCTTGACAATTCGAGTTTCGCGTGCTCAATCGCTTGAAATAAATTCCAGCCGTAATTTTTTTGAATCAGCGTGAGCAGCGCGAGAATTTCGTCGCGTCCTTTTTCGCCCGCGAGATACAACTCGCGCAAAATGTCGAGCGTCTTGCGTTCGTTCAAAAAGGGAATCGTGTACCACGAACGCAACTGCATTTGAATCCAACGCGGCATTCGCATCTCCGCGCCCGTCATGGTTCGCCCGACGTAATGTTTGCCAAAGTATTTCATCAAACGTTTTTCCATCACATCTTCGTCAAACGTATTGCCGCCGACGACGACACCGCCCACCGCGAGAATATCGTCGCGGCGATTTGTGTTGTGTGCGCGCGTCGGGTCTAGTCGAATCACGGTAAAATCGAGCGTGCCGCCGCCAAAATCAAAAACGAACGCGATTTGTTCGCGCGCAATTTCCGCCTCATACGCCAACGCCGCGCCAATCGGTTCAAATAAAAATTCAATCTCGTTGAAACCCGCGAGCCGCGCCGCGTGTTCCAAACGCGTTTGCGCGAGTTTGTCTTGTTTCGCATCCGTCGAGAAAAAAACAGGACGCCCCATCACGACGGCGTCCACATTTTGTCCGTTCATTTCATCCGCGCGTTTTTTCAACGCGCGAATCAATTCGGCGGCGAGTTCTTCAATCGTATAAAATTTTCCAAAAACGTTCGTCCCTTCAAACGCGTCGTCGGCGAGAAAACTTTTGATGGCTTGAAAGAAACGCCCGGGCGCATCTACATCCGCGTCGAACGTCACGTACTCTTGCCCGAATACCGTTTCAATCAATTGCCCCGACGAAACGCGTTTGCGTTGAATCTCGCGCCCCGTGTTGCGTTCGACAAAAACCTCAATCGCCTCCGCGCCGATAAATGAATTCCCCGCGCGGTCAATGAACAACACGGAACTTGCAACCGTCGGATTTTCCGCGTGCGCATCAATGGGAAAAATTTTTACCGCGCCGTTTTGCGCGAGCGCGATGGCGGAGTTGGACGTGCCGAAATCGAGACCGTAACGGTGGGTCATTAAAATTTACAAAGTGTAATGGAGATTCATTTCGTACGGTCCGTGTCCGATGAGAACAATATTCGCGCTGCCCTGCAAATTTTCCAACGCGCTCGTGCCGGTGTGTTCCACAATTAGCCAATGGTTTTTCACGCTCGCAGCATCAAACGTGCCGTGATGCTCCACCACAAACGTTCCCGTCTGTCCCTTCAGCGTTCCATTCACGCGTTCCAATCCGCTATAGCGTCCTTTTCCATCTGCGCCGTATGCCATCAGATATTCCAATTCGCCTTGCCCTTCCAACGCGCCGGAATACTGAAACGTCGCCAGCACGCGCGTAATTTTGCGCCCGCCGCCGAAATCCGCTTCCGTTTTTTCGTCCCAACCTGTGACCGTAAAAGTGATGTTGGCTTGCATCCGCATTGCTCCTGAAAAAAAATTTGCGCTTTTCCTTCCGCATGGATGCACCATCTTAATAGAACATGCGTTTCAGGTCAAGCGCACGGCAGCAGCGCGTTTGAAATTGACACTCCACGAGAACGATTGACCAAACAATCAAGCAATGCCTTTGCTTTAAGCATCGCCCGATTCCAATATCCCTGCGAGCTGTGTTGCCAACGTCCCAACATGGGTTTGAACCGTCTGCCACATCAATTCATCGTCCACACTGTCATAGCCGTGAATGATTCGATTCCGCATGCCGACTATACGGCGCAAATCGGGAATCAGTTCAGCAAGTTCAGGGCTATCGCACTCGGCGAGATGCAAGGATTCGCCAATAATTTCAAATTGTCGCTCCACTGCCGAACGCAGCATCAAATTCTTTTCGTAATCTGCGAACGTGCAACCCGCAACGAACGATTGAATTGCGTTACACGCATTCAACGCATCATGCAGACGTTTTCTCGTCTTCCGGTCCATAAATCACCTCTGCCGTGCGTTCCACTTCGGCACGAAAATACGGGTTGCGAATCGCGCGTGGCGTGACCACATCTACCGGACGCTGAAACAACTGCTCCAGCGCTTCGGC
This sequence comes from Chloroflexota bacterium, assembly GCA_029778615.1. Taxonomy (GTDB): domain Bacteria; phylum Chloroflexota; class Anaerolineae; order UBA4142; family SHND01; genus SHND01. Next base: position 7,384 of record JAKOPZ010000195.1, read on the forward strand.
AAAATCAAAATATCGGTCGGCATAGTCCGGTGATTGCGTATTGGCAAACGCGGCGACAAAATCCAAATCACTTGTGGCAGGGACAAACTTGCCTTTTGCCGCCGAGCCAAACAACTGCAACTGGCGTACCCCATAACGGTGACAGAGGTTCACCACCGCCGAACGTTTTTCTTCAATTTCGGGAATCATGGATAAATTATACGCGCGGTACTATACTTGTCCACTAAACGTGCGCTGTCGCAGCGCCGGAAAGAAATGTTCCGCCCTCACTATTCCCACTCAATCGTCCCCGGCGGTTTGCTCGTGATGTCGTACACCACTCGATTCACCCCGCGCACTTGATTCACGATGCGTGAACTCATTTTCGCGAGAAGGTCATGCGGCAGGCGCGCCCAGTCGGCGGTCATGCCGTCTTCGCTCGTCACTGCGCGAATCGCCAACACATTTTCATACGTGCGCTCATCACCCATCACGCCGACGGTTTGAATAGGCGTAAGCACCGCAAAGTACTGCCAGGGTCTAGTCTCCAGTCCCCAGTTATCAATTTCCTCGCGCACAATCGCGTCCGCCGCGCGCAGCGTTTCCAAACGTTCGCGCGTAATATCGCCGATGATGCGAACGGCGAGTCCGGGTCCCGGAAACGGCTGCCGCCACACCACATTTTTCGGCAAGCCCAATTCGGTTCCGACTGCGCGCACTTCGTCTTTGAACAAATGGCGCAATGGTTCGAGAAGTTGAAACGGTAACGTGGTGGGCAAGCCGCCGACGTTGTGATGCGTTTTAATTGTCACCGCTGTATTGTGCGTGCGACCTTGATTGGCATCGAGCGGCGCGGCCGATTCAATCACATCGGGATAGAGAGTGCCTTGCGCGAGAAATTTATGTTCCCCAAGATTTTTCGCGGTTTCATCAAATTTTTCCACAAACGCCGCGCCGATGATTTTGCGTTTCTGTTCGGGGTCAATCACGCCGCGCAATTTTTCCAAAAAATATTCGCGCGCATCCACCGTGACGAGTTCAATGCCGATTTGTTGTGTGAGCGACGCGACATCGGCGGCTTCGTTTTGGCGCAAGAGTCCGTGGTCAATAAACACACACGTCAATTGCTCGCCCACCGCGCGTTCAATCAACGTCGCCGCAACCATCGAGTCCACGCCGCCGCTCAACGCGCACAACACGCGTTCGTTTCCGACGCGTTCTCGAATGAATTCGATACTACTGGCAATGAACGCGCGCGGTGTCCAATCGCCAACACAGTTACAAATGTCGTACAAAAAATGGTGCAAGATATTTTTCCCGTACGGCGTATGCGCGACTTCGGGATGAAATTGCAGCGCGTACATTTTGCGCGCGGGATTGATGGCGGCGGCGAACGCGCAGTTGTCCGATTCGGCGATTTTTTCAAAACCGGGCGGCAGTTCGAGAACGCTGTCGCCGTGACTCATCCAGACAGATTGGGAGACTGGAAGATTGGAGACTAGAGATTTCGAGTTGGTGATGCGAATGGTGGCGGGACCAAATTCGCGCTGCGGCGCGCGTTCGACGCGTCCGCCGAGTTGATACGCAAACAATTGCATCCCGTAACAAATTCCCAAAATCGGAACGCCCAATTCGTAAATAAATTCGGGTGCACGCGGCGCGCCGTCATCGTACACGGACGAGGGTCCGCCCGAAAAAATAATGCCCGCGAGATTCAACCGCGCCAATTCCTCACGTGTCACGCGCGGCGAAAAAATTTCGCAATACACATTTTGCTCGCGCACGCGGCGCGCAATGAGCATTGTATATTGCGAACCAAAATCGAGAATCGCAATGGTTTGGGTCATAACGCAATCCTCTGTTTGTTGTAAGGCGACTGCAAAGTCCCTTGACAAGGATATGTCATTTCGAACCCCTCAATCCTTCGGGGTAAACTCTGTGAGAAATCTCGTTTGTCACGAAAGGTTGAGATTTCTCGCATCCGCTCGAAATGACAATTGGCGCGACTTTGCAGTTGCCTTGCTGTTTGTTGTTTGACATGCCTTTGTGCTTACTTTATACTTTTTCTGTGCCTACCATCTCAACCTTTCACGGCATCAAAATTCAGATGTATTATCGTGAACATCCGCCGTCACACTTTCACGCTGAACGCGGCGATGAAGAAGCAGAAGTAGGCATTGACCCGATTTCCATTCTGGAAGGCGAACTCAAACGCGCCACACGCGCATTGGTCTTTGAATGAGCAGCCATTCATCAAGCCGAACTGCGCGCCAATTGGGAATTGGCGCGCGGGCTTGCCCTTGCTGGATATTGCGCCGCTCGATTAATCAGGAAAGAATGAAATGATTATCCATGTAACACGCGTTCAAGTTGTGGGACCCTATTCACTCGAACTCGACTTTGACAATGGCGCGCGAAAACGCGTGAACCTACGACGCGAATTGTATGGTCCGATTTTTGAGCCACTTCGCGACCCCGCGTATTTTGCGCTTGCGTATCTTGACCCCGATTCGCGCACGGTGACTTGGCCCAACCGTGCAGATATTGCCCCTGATTACTTGTACGAAATGGAGACAGAACAAGAACCCACAGAATTGGCAAAAACGCTACCGCAATAATTTCCCCATTCTTTACGTCAATACGCGTTCTATCGCTCCCAGTCGTTTGTTGAATTGGTCAATCGCGTATTCGGTCATTTCCATTAAATCAATCCCGAACGGAATGTTGTCGCCATACGGCGCGACGGCTTCGGAAATGACGCCGAGCGCAATGGGCAAGAGCCGATTCAATTCCTCATTCACAAATTCCAATAGCGCATTGTCCTCACGTATCAATCGTTGCAGCGCGTAAATGCCATACGCAATATGGCGGCTCTCATCGCGCTTGATATTTTCGATGCCTTGACGCAATCCCGGTAAAACATTTTTGCGTTCGCACGCGAGAAAAATCGCGTGATAGCCCGTTTCCGCGAGCGTACCTTCGACGACGATGTGATAACACACGAACGCGCGTGCAAACGCGCGCGGCGAATGGTCGGACACGAGCGCGTCGAGCGCGTGCGGTAACGCGTCGTCAAACAGCGCGCGATAATTTTCGCCATAGTATTTTTCGTGCTGAACAATTTCGCGCACCACGTCGTCGAACCAACGATGAAAAAATTCCACATGCACGCTTTCATCCAAAATTTGCGTCGAGACAAACATTTCCTCCTCGCGCAAATTTCCAATTTTCCCCAATGCAAACAAAAGCGGCGCAAGCTCACTTGCTACCGCTTCTTCCCCTTTGACAAACATCGAAAGTAAATTCAACACCACATCTTGTTCGCGGTCATCCAATACAAGCCAATCGCGCGCATCGGGACGAAAATCCAATTGCTGCGGGTCCCACGCGAATTTTTTGGCGAGTTGATAATCGCGCCAGGGTTGCAAGTGCGAATCCAATTTCATCAGTACGCTCTCTTGAAAATGTTTTGTAGTGACGAATTCATTCGTCCGCCCGGGGAAACGATTGAGGCGATGTCGTTCATCGCACGTTACTACGAGCTGTTACGACGCGCTGTTACGACGCGGCGCCCATTTTCATTGGCTGCGGGTGAGCCAACGGCTCATGGACAACTTCTTGACGATTCACGTTTGGCGATTCACGTTTGACGTTTCTCGTTTGACGTATCACGTCTCACCCTACAAAATTATTCCGTCACGATTTCCAATTCATCGGGACGAAAGACCCAACCCGCTTGCGCGCCGTGCGCGTGTTCTTTGCCATCGGGACGAACGGCGATGCGTTCCGCGTCGGGAATGTGGACGACGGTGCCGAGTTCGCCTTCGTACGTGTGCGGTGTGCCAACGGCGGGCGGCGGAAACAACGGACGCCGTTTGAATTTGCCCAAATTTTTGAAACGGACGCGGTCACCCACTTGAAATGCCATACGTTACTCCTCACCAAGATTCACGCGAGGATAGCAAGAAATACGCGGGGCGTCAAAAATACGCGTGGAGAAATAAAGAACCGAGTCAGTGATGACTCGGTTCGGATGTTTTAGGGTGTTACCACGATTTCACCCGTCATGTTTATGGGGTCAGTTTCGGAATAGTACGAGTACGAACCCGCTTTGGTGAACGTGAATTGGAATTGATTCCCCGGTGTGATAAGCGTCGAATTGAACTCTCCGTCGGGTTGCCCATTGCTTCCGCTCGTGACACTGTAACTGGGTCCGCCGGTCGGTTCATTGTTCACCCATGTCACCGTCGTGCCTACTTTGACTTCTCTGCGCTGTGGGCGGAACCGCCCACCGTTCATGCGAATTTGGTCGGGCAACGGCGTGGTCGGCGGCGGCGGCGGCGTTGCGGTAATGATATTGGGTCCGCCGGGCGTCCACGTTGCTACATTGGGACCATAGGTTACGCGTCCCACGCAAGGAATCGCAACAGTCATTCCCGCGCGCAGTGCCTGTCCCCACAGTTTGTTTTGCGTGCGAATCCATGGAATGGTGGAACCGTTGTTGACCGCGATGCGAAAGAGATTGTCACCCGGCTGCACTTGATAGTTGGCAATGTTTTGCGCGCAGTCGGGGGGAATATCAGGCGGTTGACACCACGACCAGGTGGACGCGCCCGACCAAGGGCAGGGCCAGGGCTGAGACACAACGGGCGCGGGACGATTTGGATTGTAATTCGGATACGGCACCGCACCGCAGGGCACGCTGATAATTTGTCCCGCGTAGATGTAATTTGGATTGTAGATGCCGTTCATCTGCGCGAGATAGTGATAGGTCACACCATAGCGCACGCCAATGCGAAAAAGATTGTCACCGCGCCGCACCGTATACGCGCAGCCATTCCAGCCCTGAACGTTGGTTACCACTTGGGCGTCAGGCGGAGTGAGTACGAACGCGACAAAGGCAGGCAGGATCGTCAACGCCAAAAACACTAAAACCACCAGCGTTGAACGCTTTGGAAGTCGTCCTGCAGAGTTCGGTGCGGCACTCATGGTCATTGATTACGGCACGACCGCCACCGTCGCGCCCACACCGCTCGCAGCATCGAAATACGCGAACGTGCCGAGCTGTGTGAATTGAAAAACGTACGAGGCGCCGGGGTTCATTACGCCCGAATTGAAACCGCCGGGCGTCGGGGTGCACTGTCCGTTCGGACAAAGCCCTTGCGTGACGGTGTGGGGTTTGTTGCCCTTGTTAACCCACTGCACAAACTGCCATTGATGGACCGTGATGACGGGCGGCGCGAAATAATCGTCGCGAATTTCAACATTGTTGTACACCGGCACGGGCGTCGGCGGAATCATCGTCGGCGGTGGGCAACCCTGGCACGGCGGACAGCCGGGACAAATCGGCGGTGGTTGTGTCGGATAAACGGGCGGCGGGCAGCCCTGACACGGCGGGCACCCGGGGCAAACGGGCGGCGGGTATGGCTGTGTGCACGGAATTTTCAAAACCATGCCCGCGTAAATGTAATTCGGATTGTACAGCCCGTTCACCTGCGCGAGCAGCTGCCACGAAACGCCATAACGCGCGGCAATCGTTTTCAACCAATCCCCGCGCTGTACTTTATAGTACGCACAGATACCATAGCCCGGTTGAGGTTGGGGCTGCGGTTGAGGTTGCGGCTGTGGATAGGGCTGGGGCTGTGGGTACGGCTGTGGTGCGCAGGGCACTTGAAGCACTTGCCCCGCGTAAATGTAATTGCGATTGTATAAATTATTCAAGGTTGCCAGATAGGCAGTCGTCGTACGATACCGCGCCGCAATCATGTACAACGCTTCCCCGCGCTGAACGGTGACACTGCAAAATGCGCCTTGGGCGTTGACGATGTTCGCGGTGCCATTGTCTTTTGCTGCCGCCTTGGTCGTCAGCGGAAACGCAAACCACAGCGCGGCGATGACCGCGCCGCATAAAATTGCCGCCACTCCAATGCGCATACGTTTCGCATCCTTGCTTGTGGACTTCATCTCTCCTCCTCGATACTCCCCGTATAAAGAATTGCGCGTGCAGGCGCACCGTCCGCGCCGGCGACTTTAATCGGCAAACAAATCAAGGTGTACCATCCCGCCGTAACAGCTTGCAGCATCATCCCTTCGACAATCACCACATTCGCGTTCAATAAAATATCATGTGCGGGCGCCGTGTCGGCAAAAAAAATATCCGCGCTCAAATAATCCATGCCGACCAATTTGATGCCGCGCTCGACAACCCACTGCGCGCCGTCCGCACTCAGCGCGACAAAATCTTTTTGAAAGCCCTGCCGCGTCCACAGTTCGCCATTCCGCGTTTTGAACAAGAGACGTTTGACGTTTGATGGAATGTGGCGTGCATCCAAATCATTCGCCGTAATTTCCGAATTCACATCTATCAAATCCGCAACATACGCGCGTCCGAGCAGCGTTCTCAAATCCAATGAATCAATCGTCTTGCCGCCGCGCACGCGATGCAAGGGTGCGTCAACGTGGGTGCCGATGTGCGCGGCGAACGACAAATGCGAAGTTGTCCACGCGTCGCCGCGCTCGTGGTCTTGAATCCGCGAAATGTTTGGTTCGGGGTCGCCTTCCCAAAAGTGCACCCCGTTTTGTAAAGGAACGCTGATGTCGTGAATGGTCATGCAAGTCGTCAGTCAACAGTAGTCAGTCGCCCGTAATCAGATTTTGCGCACTTGTCGCATTGCCTCGCGAAACGCGTCGAGCGATGAAACAGGCGGCAGGCAAAGCGTGCCGATGCAATTATATGCTTGCGCGATGCGCGCCGCGTTTTTGTCCGATGCGAGATAGCCGAGTGCTTGAATCCGCGTCGCGTGTTGTGTCGGATGCAACACTTCAATTGCGCGCGTACTCGCGTATTCATTCATCGCCGTGAACCACAATGCTTGCGCGTGCGCGTCATTTTCCACATCGCCAATCACAACTACGTGCAGTGGAAAATGATTCGCGTGTTCGATAGACAACGCGAGCGATGCCGTATCTACATTTGGCTCAATCACCGCCACCGCGTTTTTCAACAGCTCGCGCGCGGTGTCGCGATAGCGCGTGATGCTCGTAAATTGTTCGAGCCGCAGCAGCGCGTCCGCGAATTTTGCGCGTTCGTCGAACGTTCCAGCCAAATCGAAATTTTTCAACGCATCGTCGGCGAGAATGCACGCCCGCGTCATGTACGTTCGGCGTCCCGTCGTTTCGCTCGCGGTGAGAAAAAATTGCATCGCGGCGGCGCGTGTGGCGAGTGTGTTACTCGAATCGTCTGCTCTTGATGGCAATTCTTCCATTTCGTCCAAATCCGCCTGCGGGTCATACACGCGGCTCATATGCCCCAACACCTCGCCTGCGATGGGACGCAGCGTTTGGTCATCCAACGCGCGCCACGCAAAATAGAATGCTTGTCCAAGTTGCGCGTTCGCGTCGGTATCAAAAACGTTGGTGGTGTCCATCGCGCTCGTTTTGAAAAACGCGTTTTCCTCATCCCACCGCGTCTTCGCCAACGCAATCACGCGCTGTACAGCAGTTTGAAAACGCGCGTCATGTGTCAATTGAAACGCGCGTAAATTCAAAAAAATTAGCGCGGCGAGATTTGTATTGGATAACGAATCGAATGACGCATTTGTGTTGACGCGTTCCAAAGCCACGAGCGTCAACGCCAGCAATTCCGAATCGTGATTTTTAACGTGCGCTGCCAGCGCGAGTTCCAACGCGGGCAATTGCTTCAAAATACCGTCGAAAGATGGATTCGCGGCAAGCCATGCGCGGACGACGGCAGTCGTTTCGCGAAAAAAATCGGGCGCAAGCAGTTCACTTTCCGAAGCAAGTTTCAAATCAAACATACGCAAAAGATATTTTGACCGACACGCGCGCGCCTACTACCCATTGTATCATCACGCGCGCGCCGTTTCAATACGCATAGTCAAGGGGAGTTTCGCGTATCGCGGGTCGTCAAGACGTGACAGGTTTGTGCGTTGGTTACAACGCGAAAAGCTGTCACGTCTCCGGTCACGGCTCGCGCGATTATCGCGCGTATTGCGCGGAAAATAAAATGCGGATGATGCAATCCACATCATCCGCATTTCGACTCATTCCTCGTCTTGTTCGCCCGTTCCGTTACGGTTCTCGTCATCCTGCATCGCCCACGTAAATTTCTTTTGCAGCGAACCTGTGTACAACTTTTTCCAATCGTAATCCACGCGTTTGCCCCAATCGCGATACACGCGCGGGTCAATGTAGTTTTTCAGTGAGGTGTTGAGCGCGTAGTCTTTGGTTTCGCGCACGAGTTTGAGACCGAGTTCCGCTTTTTGCACGCGCTCGCGATAGCTCGACTCGGCGCGTTTGCGCGCGTCTTGTGCGGCAATGAGCGCCTTGTGCGCGGCGGCGACGCGTTCCTTGTAGCGTTTCGTTTTTTGCTTGAACGTTTTTTCCGCGTCGCGCGTCGCTTTTTGCGCGGCTTTGAGTTTCTGGGTGTACTCTTTTAGTTTTTTCTCGTCGGTCGGCGCGCCTTGATTTTCCAGCGCGACTTGCGCGGCAAATTTCTTGCGCCATTGCTCGGGCGCTTTCGCGTCAAATTCTTTTTGAGCCGCAACGAGTTTGTCGAGCGCGGCTTGACGCGTTTTGATTTGCTCATCCAGTTTTTGCAAATCAGGTTTCGCCGCGCGCAGTTTTTCTACACTCTGCGCGCGTTTCTCGACACTCTCTGCCCACGTTTTCGGCGGCGTGCGTTTGTGATTGCATTTGATTGCCGCTTGCAAGTTCGCCATTTTCGCAACAAATTCTTTTTCTGCGTCAGGCGCATCTTTTTTCAATTTGCCATTTTGCTGCAAATAACTCTCCACCGTGGTCGTCGCGTGAAACGTGCGAAATACTTTGGCGGAAAGGTCAGTATCCACTTTTTTGAGAAAGGTGTTGACACGCGCAGAGGTGATGTCGGGGAAAAGTTGGTCGCTCGGTTTTTTGCCCTGCTCAAATTCTTTAAGGTTGTCGGCAAGCGCGCGGTCATTCTCGTCTTGAATCAACAAGGTCTTTTCCCAACGCACACTGTCCTTGCCGAGAAAATCAAACTCGATTTTTTCCGCGCCGACGTTCACATGCTCTACACGCAGGGTGGACGCGCCCACCGTGTCCGCTTCGTCTTCGTCCTTTTCATCGCCAACGCGCATGGCGAGGCGGTCAATCAAATACGCGACGGTGGCAACTTGCTTTTCTTTTTCATCGCGCGAGGTCATGCCCTTGCGAATTGCCGTCCGCACCGCGCGCAAACTTTTTTCCAATTTCTTTGCCTTGTCATATTTCGCGCGTTCGCGTTCTTGGCGCAGATGTGATGTTTCCGCGAGCCACACATATTTGATTTTGTCGGTGAGTGTTTCCGTCCAGCGCGCAATCCACAACGAATCATGTTCGTGAACGATGCCCGCCCATTCGCCGTGCGGCGCGGGCGGAATCGGCGCGTCTTCATCCAAATTCAAAGTGACTTCGTGCGAATAGACGCGCGGCTTCCAACGCCCGCGCAAGGGATGCGCGCCGCGTCCCATGAAAATGCCCGGCGGTTCGATGAGGTACGCGCCGATTTCGACTTGGTGGTCGTCCACCCGCGCGTGTCCGTATTTTTCTTTGAGTTCCTCGCGGAGTTGTTTGCGCTGTGCGGAAATTTCTTTGCGTTTCTCTTCGGGCAGGTTCACCAGTTTTTCGCGCTGCGCGATTTCAAACATTTCCGAAAAATCAATGTCGCCGATGGTCACGCCGTCAAACAACTCGTTCCATTTTTCGCGCAAAGAGAGCAAAAAGTTTTCTTGAAATACGGGGTCGTCCACGTACGGCGTACCAATTTTTTTCGCCCACGCCATCAACATTTCTTCTTGCAGCGGTTCCAGTCGGACCAGTTGATTTTTGATTTTGATTGAAAGCCCGCGCGGCTCATAGTCGGGCGGGAATGCAACACCATTGTGCTGCAAAATTTTCCATTTGATAGTCGTGACTCCTTGACGAATGAATTCGTTATTTCAAGATGCAAAAGAATCGCGGACAAAATGTGTCCGCAGCGGATGCCGAGTATTATACGCGAGTTGTCAAGCGGATTCAAAGAAGGCAGAACTGAAGAAGGAAAAAGGGGAAAATAAGGGAAATTTGCGTTGACGATGCACTGCTGCAGAGCCATTCGTCGGAACCTCCTACAACCCTTAGATTGGTAATGTATAAGATGATGTATAATAGCGGCAGGAGGGCTTTGAAGCGATGGAGACAATGGTTCGCAAACAGATTTATATTCGCAAGCGCCAGGACCAATTACTCAAACGCCAGGCAAAATTGCGCGGGGTGAGTGAAGCGGAATTTTTGCGTCAAGCGCTCGACCAGGTGCTTTCCCAGACCAATGCAGTACGTTTTCAGCCCAATCCCGAAGCGTTCGCCCAGTTTGAAAAATTCATCCACAGCAAGCGCAAACAAGTCACCGCGGCACCCTATCGTTGGAAACGTGAGGACGCGTATGAGGAACGGACGCGTCGCCGTGACTATTAACGCGGTGGAGTAAAAGGATGGCACTCGTACTGTTGGACAGCAATGTCCTGGTTTACGCGCATGACCAAAACAACCCGCTTCGGCAAGCACGCGCACTCCAGACCTTGCGCGGAATGGAATTGTCTAGCGCCGGCTGTTTGAGCGTCCAAAATCTTGCCGAGTTTTTTAGTATTGTCACGCGTCGTTTAAAGCCGCCCCTTTCACCGAACGATGCCGCCGCGCAAGTTGACCTGTTGGCGCGTGCATTCCGCGTATATGATTTGACGGTTGCGATAGTTCGGGAAGCTGCGCGCGGTGTGCGCGAACATCAATTGGCATATTATGACGCCCAGTTATGGGCAACGGCGCGGCTCAATCAAATTCCTGTCGTGTTCAGCGAAGATTTCAACAGTGGCGTGATGCTTGAAGGTGTAGGTTTTGTGAATCCGTTTACGACGGAATTTGTGTTGGAGGATTGGGTCTAATGGAAAAAGTGAGAATCATTTATGCGCGCTTTGCCAACACGCTTGATGTGTGGTGGGGTAATCCCGAAGATGAAGAAGTGGCGGAAGAAACGGGTAAAGAGGTAATTTTGAAAAAGGACAAGTCAGGACGCGTGATTGGATTTGAGAAATTGAATTATTTGTCACCGGATGCAGCATCACGCGAAGAAGTGGAGACGCGATTGCCTGTGGAGGTCGTCCTGGCGTAAAAGTGACGGTCAGAAAGGGAGCGGCTATGCAAAAATGGGAATACTTAAACCTTTGGACACAGATGGATGGCAATGGAATACTGGATAAACCAATCGAAAAAGTACATTCCATAAATAAGCAAGAAGTTCCAAATTGGAAAAGTGGTGTAGCAATTACAGACTTTTTGAATTCTCTTGGCGAACAAGGGTGGGAATTGATAAACATTCTCCCCGGCATGGGCGGATTCCAATATACATTAAAGCGCCCAAAGGATTGAACACATTCCTGACCATTTAGGATTGACAATGAAACTCAATCTCAACATCAACAACCAACCTCCGCGCGCTGCGTCGCCACGACTATTTCGGCGTCGAGCATGACTACGAAAATCGCAATAGCAAGTGGCGAAACGTTTATACTTTCTAGGCAAACAAAATGAATCTTATCTTTGAGTGGGACAACTCCAAAGCGCAAGCCAATCTCAAGAAACACAAAATTGGTTTTGATGAAGCAAAAACGATTTTCAATGACCCATTACTTGTCACGTATTTGGATGACGAACACTCTGCGGATGAAAATCGCTTTATCAGTATCGGTATGTCGTCCAAGAGTCGTCTGCTCCTCGTCGTGCATACAGAACGCGAAGACAAACCGGATATGGTGGTTATTCGCATCATCAGTTGTCGCAAAGCAACACCATTGGAACGGAGAACCTATGAAGAATGACAAAAAGACGCGCGCCCAAAGCCAAGAGATGGCGCGCGAATATGACTTGAGTGGCAAAAAAGGCGTGCGTGGAAAATACTATCGCGCGTATCGGCAAGGTCACACGGTTCGCATCACGCAGCAAGATGGAACTGTTCAAGAAAATTATTTCACCCTGCAAGATGGCGCTGTGATGCTGGAACCCGATGTACGCCAATACTTTCCGGACTCGCAATCTGTCAATACCGCGCTGCGTTCGCTAATTGCGCTCATTCCGTCAAACCACACTCGCAAGCGCAAACCAAACGCCTCATAAACATACAGCAGAGTCGCTTATGAATCTTACTGTTACTATCAACAACCAACCTCGCACCCTCGAAACCTCCACTAACGAAACCCTCCTCCGCGCGCTGCGTCGTCACGGCTATTTCGGCGTGAAACACGGCTGCGAAAATGGCGAGTGCGGCGCGTGCGCGGTTCTCGTGAATGGCGTGCCGATGAATTCGTGCGTGATGCTCGCCGCACAAGCACAAGGAAAAAACATCACGACGATTGAAGCGATTGGTGAAGTGGAAAACCAAGGTTGGAAAACAACGGAAGGACTCGACCCGCTTCAGCACGCGTTCGTCGAAACGGGCGCAATTCAATGCGGCTACTGCACGCCCGCGATGATTTTGGCGGCTAAAGCCGCAATTACGAAAAATCCAACGCCAAGCGAACACGAAATTCGTGAAGCCTTAAGCGGTGTGTTGTGTCGCTGTACGGGATATTTGAAACCGGTGCAAGCGGTGATGAAAACAACAGGAGAGAGACTGGAAACCGGAGGCTTGGGAATTCCTGTGCCGATGGAATTTTTCCAAACGCCGCCGCGCGATTTTCCCCAGAACGATTTTCCAATCTCCAATCTCCAATCTCCAGTCTCCACCCTCCCGCAAATGCTCGTCGCGCCGACAATTCCGCAAACGTCCATCGTCGGCAAGCCCGAGAAAAAAGTGGACGCGCAAAAATTGGTGCAGGGCAAACCCGCGTTCACGGACGACATTGAGTTGCGCGGCATGTTGTATGCAAAAGTTTTGTTCTCGCCCGTCGCGCACGCGCGCATCAAACACATTGACGCGTCAAAAGCGCGCGCGCTGCCCGGCGTTCACGCGGTGTTGACGCATCACGATATTCCGCGCGTCGTGTATTCGACGGCGGGACAATCCGACCCGATTCCCGGACCACTCGATATGTTTTCGTTGGACGATAAAGTGCGGTACGTCGGCGACCGCGTCGCGTTCGTCGCGGCAGAATCGGAAGAGATTGCAGAACGAGCGTTGGAATTGATTGAGGTCGAGTATGAAGAACTGCCCGCGATTATTGATTCACGCGACGCGATGAAAGATGGTGCGGTACGAATTCACGACGAAGCCGAGTACGTGAATTTTGGCGAAAGCAACCCGTCGAAAAATATCGCGGCGGAAATTGAATTTGAATTGGGAAACGTCGAGCAAGGTTTCGCACAGAGTGATTTTGTTTTTGAAGATGAATACGCGGTGCCAAAAGTGCAGCAAGTCAGCATCGAGCCGCATGTGGTCGTGACATGGTGGGATGAAGATGACCGTTTGGTGATTCGCACGTCAACCCAAGTGCCATTTCACGCGCGCAGAATTCTCGCGCCCGTTTTGCAATTGCCACCAAAACGAATTCGTGTCATCAAACCGCGCATCGGCGGCGGATTCGGCGGCAAGCAAGAAGTGTTGATTGAAGATGTCGCCGCGCATCTCACGATTGCGACGGGGCGTCCTGTGCGCTACGAATACACGCGTCCCGAAGAATTTGTGAACGCGCGTTCGCGTCATCCGATGCGCGTGCGAATGAAAACGGGCGTGATGCGCGACGGAACGATGATTGCAAATGAGATGTACGCGCTGAGCGACACGGGCGCGTATGGGTGTCACGCGGTCACCGTCACAGGCAACACCGGACAAAAATGTATGGGGCTGTACAACGCGCCCAACATCAAATTTCACGCGCACATCGTGTACACGAATACTCCGCCTGCGGGCGCATTTCGCGGTTACGGCGTGCCGCAAGGATTTTTTCCGCTGGAAGTTCACATGGAAAAAATCGCGCGCAAATTGAATTTGGACCCGTTGGAATTTCGACTAAAGAACGCGGTGAAAGCGGGGGACGAATTACCAACATCGAAAGCGTGGAGCGAAGGACGCGAGCCGCATCCCGAAGTGATTGAAACGTGCGGGTTGGCAGAATGTGTAAGTGAGGGCGCGAGGGCGATACAGTGGCGCAGTCTCCAGTCTCCAGTCTCCGATAACAAGAGACTAGAGACTAGAGACTATCCTCATCTCCGTCGCGGTCAAGGCGTCGCGTGTGTGATGCAAGGGACAGCGATTCCGTATCTCGACATGGGCGGCGCGTCCATCAAAATCAATGATGATGGTTCGTTTAATTTGCTCGTCGGCGCGACGGATTTGGGAACGGGTTCGGATACGGTGCTCGCGCAGCTCGCGGCGGAAATTCTCGGCGTGCCGTTGGATGACATTCTCGTGTATTCAAGCGACACCGATTTCACGCCGTTTGACAAAGGCGCGTATGCGTCGTCCACGACGTACATTTCGGGCGGCGCGGTGGTGAAAGCGGCGGAACAAGTCGCGCAGCAAATCAAAACACGCGCGGCGCAAATTTTATCGGACTGGGCAGAGAAACATGGTGCGACGGATATTCCGCGCACGGAATTTTCGCAACCGGAAACGTTTCCCGCCGAACCTGACCCCCGTATCCTGCCCCCCGACCTCCGCGCTTCCGATATTGTGTTGCGCGACCAACGCGCGTGGGCGCCCGACGGACGTTCCGTTTCCCTTGCCGAAATCGCGCTCTCGACTTTGCATCATCGCGACCAACATCAAATTATGGCAGTCGCGTCGTATGTTTCGCCAAAATCGCCGCCTCCGTTCGCCGCGCAGTTCGCGCAAGTGTTGGTGGATACGGAAACGGGACAAATCACGGTCGAGAAATTGGTGATGGCGGTGGACAGCGGCGTAATCGTGAATCCCGTGACGGCGTCAGGGCAAATCGAAGGTGGGATGACGCAAGCGTTGGGTTATGCGGTGTGCGAAGAAATGTTGTACGACGAAAAAGGTGATTCGGTGATTCGGGAATTGGGCGATTACAAGATTTTTGCGGCTGACGAAATGCCCGAGCTGCAAACCATTTTTGTGCAAACGTACGAACCATCGCATCCGTTCGGCTTGAAAGCCGTCGCGGAAATTCCGATGGACGGCGTCGCGCCCGCCGTCGCGAACGCGGTGTACGACGCGTGCGGGGTGTGGTTGAATGAAATTCCGATGACGCCGGAGAGAGTGTGGCGTAGTTTGAGAAAAAACATGAACGACAAGGTATGAAGCCAAGTTGCTATCGTTAATTGAAAAAGGCGAAAGCGAGACTGTAGAATTCAAACGTGAACATCATAGAACTTTCGCTTGAAAATGCGGCATGAAAAGATGGGGCAATGATTACCCAACGGCACTATGTTGAATTTTTGGTTAGCACCGTGAGCAACTTATCCCGAACTCGCGTTAGTTTATAATAAAGTCATGCAAAACATCGAAACACTTTTATCGCCAACACAATTTCTTAAACAACGTTTTTCCATCGCCGACGATTTGCGCGCGTACGAAACATGGTGGGAACAATCGGGCAAAAAAATTTCCGAAGCAGTTGACCGCGCGGGAACGCCGCTCTTGAAAATGTTTGACCGTTTCGGCGCGCGCATTGACGAAATCGCGTTCGCGCCCGAATACTACACCATGCTCTATCGCGGCTACAATGCGGGCGTCATCGAAAAACTTTTTTCAGACAAGTCGCTGCTCCCTTCGTACCAAATCGGTTACGTCGCGTCGTTTTACGATTCGGGCTTGTATTGTCCGTACACGGTTTCGATGTCAACGGCTGTGCCATTATCAAAATACGGCGCGGCGGACGTGCGCGAAAAATTTTTGCCGCACATGTTGAAACGCGACGAATCCGTTTGGCAAGGCGCGACGTGGATGACCGAAGCGCGCGGCGGCAGCGATTTGGGCGCGAACGTTGACACCATCGCTCGCAAAAACGGCGAGCAATGGTCTCTAACGGGCGACAAATTTTTTTGCAGCAACGTCGGCGCGGAACTCGCAGTGGTCGCGGCGCGACCAGAAGGGGCGGCGAACGGCGTGCGTGGACTCGCGTTATTCCTCGTTCCAAAATTTCGCGCGAACGGCGAGCGCAATTATTTTGTGCGCCGCTTGAAATCAAAAATTGCGACGCGTTCCGTTCCAACGGGCGAAGTGGAATTGCGCGACAGCGAAGCGTATTTGCTCGGCACAACGGACGCGGGAATTTATTTGATTCTTGAAGTGCTGAATCTTTCGCGCGTCGCCAACAGCATCGGCAGTGTTGCCATCGCACAGCGCGCGCTCGCCGAAGCGTACTATTTCGCGCAGAACCGCGTCGCGTTCGGAAAACCGCTCATCGAACAGCCGTTGATGCGCGCGCAATTTGAACAGCGCATGAACGATTTGCAAAACGCGTCCGCGCTCGCGTGGTACGCCGCGCGTTTATTG
The DNA here is from genome assembly GCA_029778615.1 of Chloroflexota bacterium. GTDB lineage: Bacteria > Chloroflexota > Anaerolineae > UBA4142 > SHND01 > SHND01. The sequence continues at coordinate 23,831 of JAKOPZ010000195.1, forward strand.
GACGCGGTGCATTTGCAAACGCCGCCGTATTCGGACCGCTATCACTTGTTTCGTCTCGTCGCGCATTTGGCAAAATATCACACCGCCGAATTTGCCGCGCAAACGTCCAAATGGGCCATGGAAGTACACGGCAGCGCGGGCGTTCTCGATGAATTTCCGATTGAACGTCTATTGCGCGAGAGTATGATTCTGGCGATTTGGGAGGGCGCGCCGCATCGCCAAATTCTCGACGCGTTGGAAGTGATGAAGCGGAAACGCGCACATGAAATGTTGTTCCACGAACTCGCGCCGCGCGCGGAACCACACGCGTTAGAAGAAATCGCTGCGCGCGTGGATTCCCTTTTCTCATTATCGCAAGACGAAATGGAAGCGCAGAGCGAAGCGGTGTTCCGCGACTTGGCGCAATTCACCGCGCAATTCGTCTAGCAGTAACATACCATATGACAAGGAAGGGAATTATCCCCCAATAACACGAATTTTCGCGAGTTAATGTGCTCAATTCGTGTTATTCGTGGATTCAAACCTTTCTGATATAATTCGCTTGACAAAAGAGCTTTGCTGAGCTCGGATGTCCGGGAGGAAGCGTCGTTGTCCTTGTGACACGACGAACGCCAAAGGTCCGTTCTGGAGGAGAAACGAACCACGGGGGAACCGTCCTGTGGGGTGAATTGGTGTGAGGAAATTATGACGCACTGCGTCATTTTTTCCGGACGCGAAACACCATAGGGTCATGAAGTGGGACCCGAACCCGTCAGCTAACTCCGTCGGCGTACCCTTTCCCGCATCACGACTCGTTTGAATCACGGCTGCGTCTCAAACGAACTGGATGTGTGTTTGCCCGTCCTACGCATATGCGTTTGACGGGTTTTTGTTTTGGCATGAATGGGAATTTGCCGGCTCATTCGTAAATGAGCTGTGAACGGGTTTGTCTGTACAGGTGATTTATGACCGGAGCACTGAGTATTCCACTGATTCTGTTAGCCTATTTAGGCATTGCTATCGGCGAATTGCCGCGCTTGCGGATGAATCGCGCGACGATTGCGCTCGTTGGTGCGGTGATGCTCGTCGCGATTGGCGCACTGCCGCTCGACAGTGCGCTGCACGCGCTCGATGCCAACACGTTGATTCTCTTGTTTTCGATGATGGTGGTCATCGCGCATTTGGAACTCGCCGGATTTTTTGAAGGCGTTGCGGCGGTCATTGTCGCGCGGGCGCGTTCGCCGCGTGTCTTGTTAGGTCTGATTGTGATTGCGTCTGGCGTCCTCGCGGCAGTTTTTTTGAACGACACGGTGGTATTGATGTTTACGCCGCTCGTGCTTCAAGTGACCCTCGCCTTAAAACGTAATCCGGTGCCGTATTTGATTGCGCTCGCCGCATCCGCAAACATCGGCTCGGTGGCAACTATTACGGGCAACCCGCAAAACATTTTGGTCGGAACTTCATCGGGCATTTCGTTCACGACGTTTTTATTTCATCTCGCGCCGGTTGCGCTGTGCGGGCTCGCCATCGTGTATGGCGTAATTTGGTTTGTCTATCACGCGGAATTTGCGGTGCAACGCTTTGACACCGCACTCGAAAATTTTCCCGAAATTCAACATCCGCTTTTGCGTAAAGCGCTCCTCATCACGGGCTTGCTGCTCGGCGCGTTTTTGCTCGGCGCGCCGATTGCGATTGCGGCGTTGGTGGCGGGAGCGGCGCTGCTCATTACGCGCACCACCGAACCGGAAGAAATTTTTGGGCGCGTGGATTGGTCGCTGTTGATTTTCTTTTCCGGATTGTTTGTCGTGACCGGCGCAATTGAATATCTCGGTTGGGCACAACAACTTTTCACCATCATCGAACCGATTGCGCGCGACGGCATCGCGCCATTCACGCTGGTCATTGTTATTTTGAGCAATCTCATTTCCAATGTTCCGGCGGTCATGTTGTTTCGTTCCATCGTCCCGCAGTTTGCCAATCCGCAGCAAACGTGGCTGGCACTCGCCATGGCATCCACACTCGCAGGAAATTTGACGCTGTTGGGTTCGGTCGCGAATTTAATCGTTGCGGAATCGGCGCGCGCGCGCGGCGTGAAACTTTCGTTTGTGGAATATCTAAAGGCGGGTGTGCCGATTACGCTGTTGACAATTCTGGTCGGAATTGTGTGGTTGAGTGTGGTAAAATAAAAAATCGCATCGTGCGACGCGATTTTTTTTTCGCAACAGCCGAACATTCAACGATTGCGTCCGTACTTTTCGTGACTGCTCACCCAATCACTCGACGAAATCGCGGACGCCAGAGAAATTTCTCCCGCCAAAACAACCCCGCCGACAATTTCCGCCAGCTTGTTCACTTTGCCTTTGCCCACGCAGCCGAGAATTTCCAAGCATTCTTTTTGTGTGGCGAGTCCCACCCCGCCGCCATACGTTGCGACGATGAGCGAGGGAATCGTAATCGAAATATACAAGTCGCCCTCTTTGGTCATTTCGCAATAAATGATTCCCGCCGACGATTCCGAAACGTTTGCGACATCTTGCCCCGTTGCAATGAACATCGCCGTAATGCCGTTCGCGGAATGCGCGCCGTTGTTGTTGACGCCCGACATGAAACCGCCGACGTTGGCGACGTTGTAATGATAAAAAAGTTTCTCGGGTTCGACGCGCATGTTTTCAATCAACACATCGCGTTTGATCACCGCTTCGGCGACAACGCGTTTGCCGCGCGTGCGCGCGATATTAATCCACGACGCTTTTTTGTCCGTCGCAAAATTCGACTCTAAATAAAAATTCGTGATGCCCGCGTAATTGTCAATAATCCAACTGCTCGCCGCGAACGTCGCGCGTCCCACCATATTTTGTCCCGCCGCGTCGCCCGTTTTGTAATTGAACCGCAGGAACGCAAATTTGTTGGCGAGATACGAATCAATGTCTTGCAATTTCGCGACGGACGAAGTGGCTTCCGCTTGTTCTTTAATCGTCGCAAAATTTTCGTTCACCCACGTTACAAAATCGCGCGCCTCGCGCGCATTGCTGAAAACGAAAACGGGCGCGCGTTGCATTGCATCGCCGACCACCGTCGTCGTCACGCCGCCCGACAAATTTAAAATTTTGATGCCGCGATTGTACGACGCGACGAGCGTGCCTTCCGACGTTGCCATCGGAATCAAAAAGTCACCTTGCGCGTGTTCGCCGTTGATTTTCAACGGACCCGCGAGACCGATGGGAATTTGCGCGACGCCGATGAAATGTTCGATGTTGCCTTTGCCAATGTGCGGGTCAAACGAATATTTGGGAATGTGCTGCAACTTGACGCCGCTAAACTGTTCAACCAATTCCTGACGCTTTTTGATAATGTCGGGGTTGTAATCGTCATTTTCATCGCGCGGGATGCGAATCCCTTTTTTCTCGACATCCGTAATCGAGTCATCCACTTTGAATTGCAATTTGCCAAACGTCTTTGCTTCAAAGCCGAGCTCGATTTCGTGTTTGCCTTTCGGCAGCGCGGGCAATTTGGTTTGGACGACGATGCTGGAGCGCAGCGGAAACGCGAGCGGTTTCGCGGGAGAAATTTGCGCGGGCGCGAACACCCGTCCATCGTTTAACGCGAGCGTAATCGAATCGAGCGGAGCTTCGTGCCCGTCCACCGCGATTTTTTTAATGCCCACCAATTCGACATCGCTCAACCGATTTTTGACCGCGAACTGCACGCCGCTCTCTGCATTTTTCAAACTGCCGAGCGTATACAATTTTTTCAACAACATGCTGGGAATGATCAAAGGGAGACTCCTCGTCGAGAAATGGTGTCAAGAGTGTAGCATATATTTTCGACGCGCGGAAAGACCGTCGAATTCGACGCGTAACTTGACAACTCAATTGCGATTGCCATACGGTCCTTGACCTTCGGATTTGACAATATCATTTGCTCCAGCTATAGTTCTAAATGTTAGCTCCAAACCATGCGCGCCTGATTGTTCACGTTGCTCACACGAACACACCTGGTCCAATTGGTATGAGAATGTGGTAGGGTTTAGCAAGATCGGTATCACTCAGAATGAAAGAGCAGGTTTTGATCGCATGTGCTTAATAGGTTATCTCTATTGGAAACTGTCATTTTGAGAGTTGCAATCAGGTGATCTTGCCACCAAGTCACGAAATTGGAGGAACTAGTATGCGAGCATTCAAGAAGATTACATTCGTATTGGGAATTCTTTGTATCCTCAGTTTGGTCATAGTCTTGCTGGCAGGTCGTTTAGGCACAATAATTCAGGGAGTTGAAGCTCAATCGCATGGGTATGCCCGGTCCGGCGAATCACCATTCGACCCAGCAAAGTTCGGCGTACCTGACCAGCTTGCAGGCTATCGAGTTCTGGCAGTTCTAAACGAGACCAACTACGCGTGCTTAAGAACAGGAGAAAAACATCTAGTCCTACTGTCTTCCGAAGCCAACCTTCACGACTATCTGTCAAGTAGTGATCCAAATTCGATAAAACAGGCACTCCATGCAGCGAATTTGGATGAGTATGCCAGCTGGGGATGGGACATCGTGGGTCCTGGTACAACCCAAGAGCAACTAATTCAGCAATTGGAATTGTCTAATAATTTGAACAAATCCAACGGCTGTCCAGTACCCTTGGGAGGCGTTCCCACTCCATCAAAATAGCATAGAGTCATCTAAACTTGACCCTACCAATAAAAACTAGGCGAGAGACCTCCGATGCTTCCGAAACATCGAAAGTCTCTCTCCCAACAATTCAAGGGATGCTGTACAATGAAAAAGGTTTTGATTGCACTTGGTTTGGCTTTGATGGTTTTCGTCGTGGGAACTGTTTGGGACACAGAAGCTGCACCCCCATCCCCATTTGATCCAGCTAATTACGGCTTACCAACGACGATTGGTAGATATGAGGTTCTTGCAGTTGTGAATGAAAAAAACTCAACATGCTTGAGACCCAGTCAAAAACAACTTGTTGTGCGAGCGCCAGACCAGAGTATGGATGATTTCCTGAAGGCAGATCTGTTGGGCTTGACCAACAAGGTACTCTCAGAGAGCAATTTCCATGACTATGCAAAATCGGGGTGGACAGTAGTTGGTCCTAGGGTAACAAGGACAACAGTTTTGGACTCCCTCAAGGCGATAAATCAATTCAACAAAACATTTGGGTGTACAACCCTCGGACCGATTTCCACAAAGATGAGAGGCGCGAACGCGACCTGCCTTACACGTGGCTTTGCTGTAGATGTAAACAGAGATCCTGAAATTAGGTTTGATCTGAATGCCCAAAGTGTGCTAATGGTTGCACCCAACGTGGGCAATAAGCAAACGTGCTTTAGTGCTTTCTTAAATAATGTAAAAACAGATACAGACTATTTCCTTCAGACTGGGATGCGTTTCGCACAGGGTTCAGGTTCCATGATGTACGCGACCCAACAAGACGGTTTGTTTCCTCGCGCTTTGCCACTTGGATATGTTGTCGGCAATACATATAGATTCACCATTACGAATGGCAGCGGATGATACCTCTGTGGCGAGGATATGGCAAACCCTGCAACATACACATGCCACTTTGATCCGTGGGCGAATGGCACCCATCTGAAGGCTGAAATCAACACATCCGTTTTCTTTGAGAATGCAAATACAAACGCAAATTGGAAAAAGGCGTTTAGTAATCCGATTAGGACGCTGGGTGCGCGCGACTATGTTAATGGTTTACCCAAAATTTGGCCGGTCGAGGACCAGATCACCCAAAGCGGTAATTGCGGCAACTGGCCCCCCGGAAATGCGATTACAGGAAGTTTGGTTAATGATGCAGAAGCAGACTTTTGGAAGGGCGGTATACCGTTGGCTTGTTAAGAGCTCTCGAAAAGGAAACCGTGCCAAGAATTCAAATAGCGATAATGACAAGCCCAAACCCTCTTCCTGCCTCTTCACTTTTTGCTGCAAGACTAATTCGCCCACGCGGCATTGCCGCCGCGCAAAATTTTCAATGTTGAAAGGAGCGTTATGGCAGACAGTGTGTACAAAGTAATCGAATTGGTTGGCACGAGCAGCGAGTCGTGGGAAAAGGCGGCGCGCACCGCGATTGAAACGGCGATGAAGACCATTCAAGATATTCGCATCGCCGAAATCGTCTCGCAAGATGTGCAAATCGAAGAAGGCAAAATCGTTGCCTATCGCACCAAAGTCAAGTTGTCGTTCAAGTATCATACCGAGATGAACGACGATTAAGCCGAATCAAGCTGTGGAAAGGGAGAGGCGAAATGGTGCCTCCCCCTTTTTTTGCTGCGCATTTTCTTGTCCCGCATACGTAGTACATGCGATGTTCAAGAATTTTATCAAGCGGGTCCGGCATCGGCAGATTCCCGATGCCCAAGTCATCTTTAATGCCTCGTCCGGTGATGCGGCACAGTCCGAAGCGCAGTTGGAACAAATTGTCGAAACGCTCCGCGAGCTCGGCGTGACCGCGCAAATCACACGGCTCAAGCCGGAAAACCGCATTCATCATCTCGCCGCACACGCGGCAAAACGCGGCGTGCCATTTCTCGTCGCGTGCGGCGGCGACAACACCATTGACCTCGCCGCGCGCGGCATCGTTGGCTCGAACACCACGCTCGTGATTGTGCCGACGGGCACACGCAACAATATCGCGCGCGCGTTAGATTTGCCGCAGGATGTTGTGAGCGCAACGTATTTGATTCGCACAGGACAACGCGGGCGCGTGGATATGGGGCGCGTCAACATTGCGCGGCACGAAACAATGTTTCTGGAACTAATGACCATCGGGCTTGCGGCGGCGATGTTTCCGGCGCTCGACGCCACACAGAAAGGCGACCTCGCGCGTCTCGGCGATTTGCTCGGCACATTCATTTCCCATTCGCCCGCGACCTTTCATCTCAATCTCGACGCGGGCAAACAAGAAATTGACGTGCAAGCGTTAGTGCTGCTTGTGTTGAATATGCCGTATCTCGGCGCGAATTTTCAAATCGCGTCGAGTGTGGATTATTGCGACGGCTTGCTGGATGTCTTTGTCTACTCGGACTTGGGCAAGCTCGACCTCTTGACGCACGCGCTGCAGCTCGCACAAGGTTTCACCGATGACCCGCGTGTGCGTCATCTGCGCGTAAAACAAATTGAGGTATACACTGAACCCGCCATGCCGGTCATGTTGGACGGCACAGTCCTGTCTGAAAAACTATTACATCGGCGCACACTTGAATTGACCAGCGCGCCGCAAACCTTGAACGTGATGCGCGTCGCCGCGAGTTGACGCGTCAAATCACCAGGTCCGGCTGTTCCTCTTCGGCAAGCCGCTGCTGCGCGAGGTGCATGCGCTCCATGCTCGCCTGTGCAATTTCGCGCATCAGCGTATAACCCATCTGCGTATCTTGTGCCATCGTATTTCGCAGTGGCTCGGCGTCAATCCGCAACACATGACAATCCGTGCCCGCGCGCGCCGTCATCGCGTACGTATGCGGTTCGATGAGCGCGGAAATGCCGAACGGTCCGACGGCGTTAATCGCGCCCGCCAAAACGCGGTGACGCGGGTCATCCGGCATTTTAAAATACAAGTCCACACTGCCGCGCGTCAAGAGAAACAGGTAATTCGCGGGCTGTCCTTCTTCAAAAAAGGTTCCGTTGTATGGAATGGTTTCTTCCATGACGAACGGAAGCAAGCGCTCAATTTGGCTGTCGCTCAAGCGCGCAAAGAACGGATACGCGCGCAGTTGATTCATTGAAAGCATCCTCGCCTCCTCCAAAAGATTGAACACGAAAATTGAAATTTTTCCGCAGTGCCTGATTCTGCAATGCCCACATGCGCGCGTACACACCGCGCTGTGCCAACAATTGCGCGTGTGCGCCGCGCTCTACCACGCGCCCTTGCTCCAAAACTAAAATCTCGTCCATTCGTTCCAAACCAACCAGCCGATGCGTCAAAAGCAAGAGCGCGCCGTCTTGGGCTGCCTCAAAGAGCTCGCCCAGTATGGCACGTTCGGTGTGCGCGTCCAAATTCGCGGTCGGTTCGTCGAGAATCAATAACGGCGTGTCGCGCAGCAGCGCGCGCGCAATGCCGAGACGCTGACGCTCGCCGCCGCTCAATGCCGCGCCGCGTTCGCCGATGTTCGTGTCATAACCGTTCGGCAATTGTTCGACGAACGCGTGAATTTGCGCGCGCTGTGCCGCGCAAACAATTTCCTCGTCCGTCGCGTTCGGTTTCGCAAGTCGCAGATTGTCGCGCACAGAGGCGTTGAACAAATACGTTTGTTGCGAAATCACCGCGATGTTTTCACGCACCGCGTCGGCGGAACATTCGCGCAGAGATTTTCCTTCCAGATAAATTTCGCCCGCGTCGTATTCCCAAAAGCGCGCGAGCAAATGCACCAGCGTAGATTTTCCCGCGCCGCTCGCTCCCACCAGCGCGATTTTTTTTCCGCGCGCGAGCGAAAACGAAATGCCATCCAACGCGTTCGCGTGATGCGGCGCATACGCGAAGTTCAACTCGCAAACATCAAGCAGCATAGCGCCGTGTGCGCGTGCGTGTGCGCGTGCGTGTGCGTGTGCGCGTTCATCTACGCGTTCAATTTCAATTCTGTGCGTGTCCACAATTTCAAACAAACGTTTTCCCGCCGCGCGCGCGTTTTCGAACGCTTGCGCCGCTTGCGGCAGCGGTGTCACTGCCTCAAACGCGGCGATGGTCGCGAGCGCAATCGTCGCCAGATACACCGCGTGGAATCCGCCCGCGCTCGCGGCAGAAATGCCGACGACGAGAATCGCGAGCAGCGTGAGATTCGTGAACAAATTGCTCGCGCCCGCTTGCAGCGCGTTGATTTGCGCGAGACGCATTTGTGCGGACGCGTATGCGGCGGACGTTTCGCGCGCGCGCGTTTTTACATTTTCGCCTTGTCCGAACGCGGTAATGTCGGCGGCGCCTTGAATCGCATCCACCAACTGCGCGTGCATCGTCGCGCGTTCGGTAATCCACTTTTGCGTTGCACTGCGCGCCGCGCGTTGAACGAACGACGGCAGACCGATTCCCGCGACGAGCCACGCGCCCCACAGCACGAACGCGAGCCGCGCGTCGTACTGCCACAAGAACGCGCCCATGCCCAACGCGATGACGAACGCGACGAGCGGCGGCGCAAGCACGCGCACGTAAAAATCTTGAAGCGTGTCAATGTCCGCCACGGCGCGCGTCAACATGTCGCCGCTTTGAAATTGCTGCACGCGCGCGGGAACGAGCGGTTCGAGCGCGTTGTAAAACCAGACGCGCAGCGCGGTGAGCAAACGCAAACTCACCGTGTGCGCCGCGAGCCGTTCGAGATAACGCAGTCCCGCGCGCGCAATGCCAAAAAAACGCACGCCGACGATGGCGAGACTCAATTCCGCAATTGAAGGATGCAGCGCGGCGGCGGAAATCAAATACGCGGACGCGGCGAGCAAGCCAATGCCCGCGCCCACCGTTCCCGCGCCGAGCAGAACTGCCAGCACAATCCACCACTTGGACGCGGCGGCGAAACGCGCGAGGCGCGCAAACTCACGCATAACCCGCTCCCGCCAACGCGAGCGCGCGATATGCGCCTTGACGCGCCAGCAATGTGTCATGCGTGCCGCGCTGTACGACGCGTCCGTTTTCGATTACGATAATCTCATCCGCGCGATACAACGTCGCCAAGCGATGCGCGATGAGCAGCGTCGTTCGTCCGCGCATCAAACGCGCCGTTGCGTCGCGCAATTGTGCTTCGAGTTCGGGGTCAACATTCGACGTGGGTTCATCCAAAATCAACAGCGGCGCATCTTTCAAAAACGCGCGCGCCAACGCCAAACGCTGTGCCTGCCCGCCGCTCAAACGCGCACCGTTTTCGCCAATGCTCGTTGCGTAACCTTGCGGCAGTGTAACAATCCATTCGTGCAATTTCGCCGCGCGCGCCGCGCGTTCAATTTCGATTTGTGTCGCGTCGGGACGCGCAAAACGGATATTTTCCGCGAGCGTGTCGTGAAACAGATGCGGCGCTTGCGGCACATACGCGATGTGCGCGCGCCACGCGTCCGCGTCCAATTCGCGCAAGGGCATTCCGTCCAACAAAATTTCGCCGCGTGTCGGTTCGTCAAAGCGCAAGAGCAAATTGACGAGAGTGGATTTCCCCGCGCCGCTCGCGCCAAACAACGCGACGGTTTTACCCGCGCGAATTTCAAATGAAATGTCGCGCAGCGCCGCGCGCGCGTCGGGGTACGAAAACGCGATGTTGTGAAATTTTATGGTTTCTGGAAACTTTGCGCTTCGGTGATTAGGTGAGTGGGTGATTGGAAGCGGCGCGTCGAGAATTTCGGCGAGGCGATTTGCTACGGCGGCGCCTGACGCGGCGGCGTGAAAACGCTGTCCCAACGCGCGAAGCGGCATGTAAAATTCGGGCGCGAGAATCAAGACAAACAGCGCGGGTTGAAATTCCATCTGAAAATACAACACACGCAGACCGATGCCCACCGCGACGAGCGCGACGCTGATGGTCGCAAGCAATTCCAGAACGAACGCGGAGAGAAACGCGACGCGCAAGACGGCAAGCGTCGCGCGCGCGTATTCATCGCTCGCGCGTTGAATGCTCGCCGCGAACGCTCGACTCTGATTCAAAAGTTTAAGCGTGGTCAATCCTTGCAGCGCGTCGAGCAAATGCCCGCTCAACGCGCTCATGCGTCCGAATTGGCGCCGCGTCAGTCCTTCCGCCGCGTTGCCAATCAGAATCATAAAAAACGGAATGAGCGGCGCGGTGAGAATCAAGATGAGCGCGGACACCCAATCGAGCGGCGCGACGACGAAAAAAATCACGAGTGGCACGAGACTGGCAATGAACAATTGCGGAAGATATTGCGAAAAATACGCGTCGAGCGCTTCGACGCCGTTGACCGCCGTATTCGTCAATTCGCCCGTGCGTTCGCCGCGCGTGAACGCGGGTCCGCGCGCGAGGACACGTTCCAAAATCAGTTGCCGTAAATTTTGTTTCAGGTGAATTGCCAGCGCGCTCGCGGTAAATTCATTCGCGCTGTGAAACAGCGCGCGCAGAAAGACGACGACCAAAAGCAGCGCGAGAGGCGACCACAACGCGTCCAATTTTTCTCCGCCGAGAAAGGCGCGCGCAATCACCGCGCTCAACAACCACGCTTGCGCGAGAATCGTCAGCGCGCCGAGAAACGCGAACGCGATGGTGAGAAAGAACAGGACGCGCTGGGAACGCGCGTACGAGAACAAACGGCGATTGAACACGAGGTGCAAAGACCTGACAGGTTTTCGAAAACCTGTCAGGTCTGGTATTTCAGTACGTCAACGCTTCGGGTTTCGCCTCGATGCGTTTGCGAAAGACCCAGTACGTCCACGCTTGGTACGCCAACACAATCGGCACGAAAATCAACGCGATGATGGTCATAATCGTCAACGTGTACGGCGACGACGACGCGTTGTAAATCGTCAGCGACCATTCGGGATTGAGCGACGAGACCATGACGCGCGGAAAGAGAATGAGGAAAATCGTCGCGACCGAAAGCAGAATCGAAAGCGCGGTCATCAAGAACGCCCAGCCGAACCAGCCGCGCTGCGCGAGCACGCCCGCGACCAACATCAGCACAATCATTCCAATCGGAATGACGCCAGGATTGATGCCCAAGCGCGTTACCAAATCCGTCGCAAAATACGTGGCGACAAAATACAAGACCAGCAGAATCGCGGCGGGAATCCACAAGCGTTTTGCCGCATCCCGCGCGCGGCTTTCCAACGCGCCCGTCGTTTTCAACGCGAGAAAAATCGCGCCATAGAACGTAAACATCGCAACCGACGCGAGTCCGCCGAGCAGCGCGTACGGATTCAGCAAATCAAAAAACGTGCCGACGTATTGCATTTGCGCGTTGATGGGCACGCCGCGAATCAAATTCGCAAACGCGACGCCGAGCAACAACGCGGGCACGAGACTGCCGCCAAAAATGCACCCGTCCCATAACGCGCGCCAGCGCGGATTTTTATCTTTACTGCGAAATTCGAACGCGACGCCGCGCACAATGAGCGCGAGCAATAACAAGAACAGCGCGAGATAGAAACCGCTGAACAGGGTCGCGTACCAATTCGGAAACGCGGCAAAGGTCGCGCCGCCCGCCGTCAAGAGCCATACTTCGTTGCCGTCCCAAAACGGACCAATCGTGTTGATGAGCGCGCGGCGTTCGGTATCATTCTTGCCGAGAAACGGCAGCAAAATTCCCACGCCGTAATCAAATCCTTCGAGCAAGAAAAATCCCGTATAGAGTACGGCGATGAGAATAAACCAAAGAATGTTGAGATCCATGATTCCTCCCTATTCGGCGGGCTGCATCGCAAGCGCGCCTTTTTGTTTGGCGTTCGTTTGCGTTGTGCCGCTGCTGCGCGCAAATTTCACCAACAGATAAATGTCGGCAGCCATCAACGCCGCGTAAATCAACGTGAACCCGACGAGCGTCAAACCGACGCTGAACACATCGGAGGTGGGCGAGACGCCTTGTTCGACGCGCATCAAGCCAAACACAATCCACGGCATTCTGCCGATTTCTGCCATGAGCCAGCCCGTCGTCGTCGCGAGATACGGCAGCAAAATCGCGAACGGGAAAAATTTGAGCCAGCGATTGTGGTTGTCAAGCATTTCGCTCAAGGCGAAAAACGCGGCGACGAGCGCGAACGCGAGGAGCAAGAAGCCCGCGCCAACCATCGCGCGAAAACTCCAATACACAATCCACGCGGGCGGCACATAATCGGCGGGACCGAATTCCGCCGCGTACTGCGCTTGCAAATCGTTGATGCCTTGTACGCGGCACGTGAGGTTATTGCACGCGAGCAAACTCAACGCGTACGGCAAACGCAGCGAGAAAATTTCTTGCGTGCCCGTGCGGTCGCCGATGGTGAACACCGAAAACGACGCGGGCTGTTCCGTTTCAAATAAACCTTCCGCCGCCGCGATTTTCATCGGCTGGGTTTGATAAATGTGCTGGGCTTGCGTGTGTCCGTTCAAAATCACGAGCCCGACGCCCAACACCGCAAACACCGCCGCAATCGTGAACGAACGCTTGAACATTTCGGGATTGGAATTGCGCGCGAGATGCCACGCCGCGATGCCGAGCACGAAAAACGATGCGGTGGTCAAACCCGCTGCGAACACGTGCGGATACTGCACCAACACATTTGGATTCAGCAGCAGCGCAAAGAAATCGGTCATTTCCGCGCGTCCGTTCCGCAGTATGTAACCGACAGGTTCTTGCATGAACGAATTCGCGATGAGAATCCACAACGCGGAAACGTTCGCGGCGAGCGCGACGAGCCAAATCGCGGCGAGATGCGCTTTGGCGGAAATTTTGTCCCAGCCAAAAATCCACACGCCGAGAAACGTGGATTCGAGGAAAAACGCGAGCAGCGCTTCAATCGCGAGCGGCGCGCCAAAAATGTCGCCGACAAAACGCGAGTATTCGGACCAATTCATGCCGAATTGAAATTCTTGGACGATGCCCGTGACCACGCCCATCGCAAAATTGATGACAAACAGTTTGCCCCAAAACTTGGTCATCTCTTTGTATACATCGCGTTTGGTGACGACGAACATTGTTTCCATCAACGCGACGAGCAGCGCGAGACCCAACGTCAGAGGCACAAAGAAAAAGTGATAGACGGTAGTGATTGCGAATTGCAATCGCGATAACGTTAAAACATCCATATCTTCCTCCTGTGAGTTGCCAAGTTCGCTTTGATAAAATCACTGCCCAGTCCAAGTTCGGTCAAAATCAAGTGAACATCTCGCATCGTGTTTGACAGGCGCGCCGTGTCCTTGTAAGCTTTTGCCGATGAATAAAGCATTACAGAATTTTTCGCCGCTGACGCGCGCGTGGTTTCGCGCGACGTTCGGCGAACCGACGCCGCCGCAAGCGCAGGGCTGGCTGCCGATTCAACGCGGCGAACACACATTGATTCTCGCACCCACCGGTTCGGGCAAAACGCTCGCGGCGTTTTTGTGGGGCATTGACGAGTTGTTCCGCACACTCAAGGATGCAAGACCAATGACGAATGACGAAAGTAAAAGCAAGAAACAACGTTCGTCCTTCGTCCTTCGTCCTTCGTCTGCCGAAGGCATTCACCTCCTCTACATCTCGCCGCTCAAAGCATTGAACAATGATGTCGAACGCAATTTGCGCGTGCCGCTCGAAGGCATTCGCGAATTTGCCGCGCAGCAAAAAATTCATCTCCCACACATTCGCGTCGCAGTACGCACAGGTGACACGCCCGCGAAACATCGCGCGGACATGCTTAAACATCCGCCGCACATTCTCATCACCACACCCGAATCACTCTATTTAATGCTGACGAGTCCGCGCGCGCGCGAATTGTTTCGCACCACGCGCACCGTCATCGTGGACGAAATCCACACGCTCGCGGGCAACAAACGCGGTGTGCATCTCGCGCTCACGCTCGAACGTTTGCAGCACATGGCGAATGAACCGATTCAACGTATCGGACTTTCCGCGACGATTAAACCGTTGGAAGAGGTGGCGCGGTTTTTGGGAGGACAAGAAAAGAGATTGGAGACTAGAGACTCTCAATCTCCAATCTCCAGTCTCCAATCTCGACCCGTCACCGTCGTCGACGCGCGTTACAAAAAAAACCTCGACCTCGAAATCGTCACCGTCGTGGATGATTTTCGACAGCTCGGCGGAACGGATTCCGTCTGGCCCTATGTGGTGCCGCAAGTGTTGAATGATATTCGCCGCCATGACACGACGCTCGTGTTTGCGAATTCGCGGCGGCTGGCGGAACGGACGGCGGATCGGTTGAACGCGCAATTGGAAGCGGAGCAAACGGAAGAAATCGAACCCGGCAGTCCGCTTGCGCTCGCGCCCGGCGGCAAAATGCGCGACAGAGGAATTTTTGCGATAGGGGCGCAAGGACCGATTCGCGCGCATCACGGCAGCATGTCACGCGAAGCGCGCCACGAAATGGAAGAGCAGCTCAAAGCCGGCAAACTTCCCGCGCTCGTCGGCACGTCATCGCTCGAACTCGGCATTGACATCGGTTCGATTGAGTTGGTGGTGCAATTGCAATCCCCGAAAAGTGTGGCGCAAGGATTGCAGCGGGTCGGACGTTCGGGGCATCTCGTCGGGCAAACGAGTCGCGGAAAAATTTACGCGACGTTCCGCGAAGATTTGGCAGAAGCGGCGGCAATCGTGCGCGGCATGTTGGAAGGCGATGTCGAAGAAACGCATACGCCGCAAAACGCGCTCGACGTACTCGCGCAGCAAATCGTCGCGTGCGTGGCGATGGAGCATTGGGACGCGGAGGAATTGTACGAGCTCGTGCGCGGCGCGTATCCCTACCACAATCTCTCGCACAACGCGTATGTGTCCGTTCTCGAAATGCTGACGGGAAAATATTTTTTGCAAGAACCCGGCGCGCGCGCGGTTTCTGCACTTCGTCCAAAAATCGCGTGGGATAAAGTCCATAATCGTTTGAGCGCGCTGCCCGGTTCGCGGCTCTTGGCAATTTCGAATGTCGGCACGATTCCCGATACGGGACAATACAAAGTGTACTTGTCCGACAACAAAACGCGCATCGGCGAACTGGACGAAGAGTTTGTTTTGGAAACGCGCGTGGGCGATACATTTCTTTTGGGGTCGCAAGTGTGGCGCGCGTTGGAAATCAAACAAGACCGCGTGATTGTGGCGGATGCCGCCGGCGCGACGCCACGCATGCCGTTTTGGAATGGCGAGATGCCGTGGCGTCCGTTTGAATTGGGCGAGCGGATTGGAAAATTTCGGCGCCAATTATCCGAAATGATTGTAGGGAACGAACGCCGTTTCGTTCCGCTCGACGCGGGGAACGTTGCGGCAGCGGCGGGGAACGTTGCGGCAGCGGCGGGGAACGTTGCGGCAGCGGCGGGGAACGTTGCGGCAGCGGCGGGGAACGTTGCGGCGAACGTTCCGTACGAATGGCTCGCGCGCGAATATGCGTTGGATGAAAAATCCGCACACAATTTGATTGATTACGTTGAATCGCAGGTACACGCGCTCGGCGCGATTTCGTCGGACAAGACGATTATTGTCGAAACCTTTCAAAACAATGTCGGCGACCCGCATCTCGTCATTCATTCGCCGTTCGGCGGACGTGTAAACGCGGCGTGGGCAGTCGCGTTGACGAGCGCGTTCCGCGAACAAACGCGCAGCGCGCCCGAAGTGATGACGAACGACGACGGAATTATTTTTCGCTTTCAACAGGCGGAAAACAACGCGCCGCTGGCGACGATTACGCGTATGACCGCGCCCGAAGCGCGCGAACGCATTTTGCGCGAGCTGCCCGATTCCGCCGCGTTCGGCGCGCAGTTTCGCATGAACGCGGGACGCGCGTTGTTGCTCACAAAACCGTTCGCGGGGAAACGCACCCCGTTTTGGTTACAGCGTTTGAAAGCCAAAGATTTGCTTGCCTACGTCAAACATTTTCCCGACTTTCCGATTTTGCTCGAAACGTATCGCGATGTGTTGAGCGATGTGTTTGATTTGCCGCATCTCGAACTCGTGTTGAATCGCATCAACACTGGCGAAATTCGCGTCGTCACGCACGAGGCCGTTGTCCCGTCGCCCGTCGCGTCCGCGCTGATGTTCAATTTCGTCAGCACCTATTTGTACGAATGGGACGCGCCGAAAGCGGAACGTAGTTTGCAGCTTTTGTCCGTGCCGCGCCAAGCATTGCAAGAAATCATGCAAGGCGTCGAGTGGAGCGAGCTGCTCAAGCCGGACGCGGTCTTGCAGGTTGTCGCGCGTGCGCAGCACACGGCGCCAAATTATCAGGCGCGCAGCAAAGAAGAACTCGCGATTTATTTGCGCGAGGCGGGCGATTTAACGCGTGACGAATTGTTGGCGCGGAGTGTTGGTGGTGATTCTTGGATTGACGAACTCGCGGATGAAAAGCGAATCGTCGAGATTGAAATTCCGAACGCGCGGGGAAAGGAAAAACGATTCATTAACGTCGAACTGGTTGACGAGTACAAAAATCTCGAACGCGAAACGGATGTGTTGAAACGTTTTCTCACCATCTCCGCGCCCATCACCCGCGACGAAATTATGGAGCGGTACGCGTTCGCGCGCGAGTGGTTGGATGAAACACTCGCGCGGTTCGTACGCACAGGCGAACTCGCGCGCGGACATTTCG
This sequence comes from Chloroflexota bacterium, assembly GCA_029778615.1. GTDB lineage: Bacteria > Chloroflexota > Anaerolineae > UBA4142 > SHND01 > SHND01. The sequence goes on from JAKOPZ010000195.1 coordinate 40,998, forward strand.
CCTCAAGCGAACGCGACGAGTTTCTCGACGCGCATCTGCTCGAACAAATTCATCGGCGGACGTTGAATCTTTTGCGCGGTGAGGTGCAGCCCGTTTCGGTTTTCGCGTATGCGGATTTTCTCGCGCGCTGGCAGCACGTTCATCCCGAAACGCGTTTGCGTGAGGAGAACGTAGTCGAAAAAACCTTGGAACAACTGCGCGGGGTTTCGCTCGCGGGGGGGGTGTGGGAACGCGAGGTGTTGCGTGCGCGCATTGAAAATTATGCAGAACAGGATTTGGATGAACTGACCGCCGACGGCGCGTGGATTTGGGCGGCGGAGGGAACTGACCCAAAACGAATGCGCGTAAAGTTTTTCGAGCGCGGCGAGGGCGCGTTGTTCTTGCCCGAACCGAACTTGGACGGATTGAGCGCGGACGCGAACAGGGTGTACGAATTTCTGAAAAGTGAAGGCGCCTCGTTCGCAACGGATATTCAAAATGGAACACATTTGCGCGGAGATGAATTGGCAAACGCGCTGCTCGACCTTGCATTGCGCGGATTGGTTACAAATGACCAAATTGAAACTCTTCGCAACATGATTGAACACGGCGCGGTCATTCGCCGCGCGCAGGCGGACGAACCGACGCCGCGCAAACCATTGAGCGCGTTAGAACAAGAATTGGGCGCGCGTTTGGGACCGCGTCCACTCAAGATGACGCGCTATCGGGAAATGAAACAGCGTACGGCGGCAAAAATTCAAAAGCAAATCGCGCAGCAAGCGTCGCCATGGCGCGGACGCTGGACGCTTGTACACCGCGCGGGAATTTTGGGCGCGCCGCTTTCGGAGCAAGAGCGCGCCGAGAAATGGGCGCGGCTTTTGCTGGAACGCTATGGCGTTGTCACGCGCGAAATGTTGGAACGCGAGGAAATTCCGAATTTGGAAATGGTGTACGCGGAATGGCAAAGAATGGAATGGCGCGGGCAAGTGCGGCGCGGCATTTTCGTCGCGGGCATGGCAGGTATTCAATACGCGCTCCCTGACGCAGTGGAAAAATTACGCGCGGGGAACGCGGCGAGCGTGGGGAACGCTGCGGCGAGCGTGGGGAACGCTGCGGCGAGCGT
>JAKOPZ010000196.1 GCA_029778615.1 Chloroflexota bacterium
ACGCCATCATGTCCATCGGTGATGTTTGTGTTTTCGCCGCGCGTCGCCGCGAGAAACGCGCGCAGTTGAAAATTGTACGTCGGCTCGTGGGTGAAATGTTCGCGGCGCGTGCCATGTTTGGTTTCGACGCGAATGCCATTGAAACGGTGCGGCACAAACGGATTGGAAACATGTAATTCGCCCACGTCGCCAATTACACGCGCCGAAATTTTCACGGGCGGAAACGCCGCGAGCGAACAGCCCAATTTTGCGCGCACGCCATTTTCAAAAATCATTTCCGCAAACATCAAACGATCAACTTGAGGCGATGTTTTGCGCGCGCGCGCCGAAACAATGCGCGGTTCACCCCCCCCCAGCCATCGTAACAAATTGACGCAATAGCAGCCCGTGTCCATCAATCCGCCGCCCGCCAATTCATATTTGAACCGAATATCGTTCGGACGCAAAAAGAGTGGAATAAAAAAATCCGCTTCCAATTCGCGCACCGCGCCGATTTCGCCGCTTGCAATAATTTCTTGGACGCGCTGCGCGAGCGGATGATAACGATAGTGAAACGCTTCCATTAACACGCGTCCCGTTTCGTCGGCGACGCGCGTCATTTCCTCTGCTTCACGCGCGTTCGATGCCAATGGTTTTTCACACAACACGTGTTTCCCCGCGCGCAATGCTTTGATGGTGTATTCGTAATGCAAGGAATTCGGGAGCGGATTATAAATCGCGTCAATGTTCGGGTCATTCACCAGCGCGTCGTACGAGTCGAGAACGCGCGGAATGTTGTGTTGTTGTGCGAACGCGGCGGCTTTATTTTTGTCGCGAGCGGCTACCGCGACAATTTCCACATCGCGCACAACGCGCGCGGGTTTTGTCAACGCGTTCGGCGCAATGCGCGCGGCGCCGAGAATTCCAAAACGTAGTTTCGAATTCATTCGCTCATCCGCGCAATTTCACCGCGCGCAATCGCGCATCAATCCATTCTAATTTTTCTTGTGAAAACTTGGGTTCCGGTGGCGGCTGCGCGTAATCAATCGCGCGCAGATACGGTCCGCCGCGATACGCACGCTGTGTGGCAGATTGCAAATCGAGTGGAACATCCTCAACGCCCATGGAAAGTGGAACAGGAATGACAGGTAGCATTTCGCGCACATCAACGGGATATGCTGTGTAATCCATCCACCAATCCACACGCAAATTACTTCGGTTTAGCAGCACCAAATAATCAGGATTCAATTGATGGACTGCCTCGTCCAATTCAAGATAAGGCAAAAGGCGCGTCCCTGCACGAATAAAATCCAATTCAATCAAATGCGCGTCACTCTCCAACACTTCACGTTGTTTCGCTTCATAGGCGCGGCGGTCAGGACCCAAACGTTTGTTTGATGGACTGACAATCTCGATTAGGGTAACAAGTTTATGTCCGCGCGCACCATCGCGAATCTCGACAAAGTGATGCGAAATAGGTTCGGTATGGATGCGAATCTGATACCCTTCGGCTACGGCAACGCGCGTTTCGTCTCGTACTGTAACAGGTGTTGGTTCTTGCGGGGGATGTGTAACGACGACGACATCAGGCACGATTCGTTTTTCCGACCCGCCTTCAAAAATGATCCCGAGTTCCGCGCGCATTTCAAGGCGCGCATAATAGGGCGCAGGCAACGTGTCGTTTAGCATCTCGCTGATAATTGTGCCTAAGCGCTCGTGAAAATCTGGCCAAATGTCGGGCGCTTCCAAATACGGGTCCATGCCCACAAACGGATAAATCTTGTCCACGCTCACCTCCCTGTCGCTCGTTCCGCCCGCGCGTTGATTATACGCAAAATGTAATTTTGGAATTCGCGCTTTACTTTGCCATCTCGCGCAGCGCGCGCGCCGTCAACACGCGCACCATCTCAATCCGATATTCTGCACTGCCGCGAAAATCGCCGCGCGGCAGCAACGCGCTCGTCGCCGCCATCGCCGCGCGTTGAATCACGTCGTCCGTGAGACCTTGATTCAAAATTTCGCGTTCAGCGTCGCGCGCGCGCCACGCAGTTTCCGCCACACCCCCCAACGCAAGCGCACCCGCGCGCACAATCCCGCGTTCCATTTCCAACGCCGCGCAGATGGACACAATCGCTTTGTCGCGCGGTGTGCGCGCAACGGTTTCAATTCGGGCGCGACGCGAACGCGCGGAGGCGGGAATAATGATCTCCGTGACGATGCTGTTTTGCAAACGCATGGCGCGTTGTGCGAAAAAATCCGCGAGGGAAACGTCCACCTTTTCAACGCGCGAATCGTTTAAGGATGCGATACTCAAACGCGCATCGAGGGCGGACAGCGCGACGGAAAAAATTCCATCGGATTCGGAAAGAATTGTCCCAATAGCACTTGCTTGATTCCGCAAAATGTTCGCATGCGTTTGCTGCGCGGCTTGCGCGACAATTCCATCCGCCACCCCGCGCAACATATCGGAATCTACAATTATCGCCAGCGTCGTCGTCGCGCCAATCACCACATCCTCGCCGCGCGTTTCGATGAACGATAATTCCAGCGCGCTCAAGTCAATCACCGCGCGCACATCGCGGCGTTTTTCCGAAATCAACGCGGTTCCCCCCGCCATCAATACAGTATCTTGTTCGCGCGCGAGTTGCAATGCTTCGGAGAGTGTCTTGGGTTTGTGGATGGTTTGGAGATTAAGCATTCAAGTAGCAAGTAGCAGGTATCAAGTAGCAGGCAGTTGTGACGTGCTACCTGCTACGTGCTACCTAATTCTGTGCAAACGTATCAATCATCAATTTCACATCGTCCGCCATCGGATAGAGAATCGGACACGTGCAGCCGTTCGCTTCGTACTCGCGCACTTTTTTGCGAACCTCGTCAGGTGTGCCGCTTGCGGAGATGCGTTCAATCAATTCGTCGGGGACAAATTGCATCGCTTCGTGAATTTGTTCGCGCGTCGCGGGCCAACCGAGAATGCTCTGAATTTTTTTCACTGTCTCTTCCGACGTGCCGCTCGCTTTGGCAATGTGCGGCTGCTGCGCGAGATATTGCGTGAGTAATTCCTTTGCCGCTTCAACCGCTTTTTTGTGGTCATGGTCAACGGAACAGACGACGAGTTGCGGACGGTCAATGTCGTCAATTTTTCGTCCCGCTTTTTTCGCGCCCTTTTCCAACAAGTCCAATGCTTTGATGTTATATTCGGGCGGCACGCAATAATTCAGCACACAGCCATCGGCAATTTCGCCCGTCATTTCCATCATCGCATCGCCCGTCGCGCCGATGTAAATCGGCACATTGCGCGGCTCGCGTCGCCCATGCACCACGTCCAACTCGATGCCGTCCACATGATGAAACTCACCGTGAAATGTGACGCGTTCCATATTCAATAATTTTTTCATCACCGTAATCGTCTCGCGCATCGCGAGCAAGGGTTTGCGTCGTTCGATGCCGACATTTTTTGCGAGCGGGTCCCACCACGCGCCGATTCCACAAATGATTCGATTCGGCGCGAGGTCGTCGAGCGTGAGAAATGTCGCAGCGAGCAAACCGATGTTGCGCGTCCAATTGTTGATGACGCCGCTGCCGACTTTTAGTTTTGTCGTCACTGCCGCGAACGCCGCCATCGGCACAATCGCATCGCGCACGAGCCGCGATTCCGCTTGCCACACCGCTTCAAAGCCGCGCTGTTCCGCATATTGCGCGTATGCCATGCCTTGACGGATTTCGTGTTTGTCTTGGAGATAAAGTGCTACGCGTGCCATAAGACCTCCTGGAGATTGGAGATTGGAGACTGGAGACTTGAATAATGTGTAGGGTAGTAACGATTTCAATCGTTCTAATTGTGCAAGCGCAACGAATGAATTCGTTACTACGTTTCCTAACGAATGAATTCGTTACTACGTTTCCTAACGAATGAATTCGTCACTACGCTTCACGTTCGCAAAATTAAATCTTCAGGCACATCCAAATCGAACGCAACTGTATCAGATTCATACCTTGCTGCCTGATACCTGCTACCTACCGCCTGCGCGGCATGCGCGTCAAAACTATTTTCACCGAATTGAAAAACAAAATCATGCGCGGGATTCAACAACAACGCGTTCGTGCCGCCATCGCGCTGCGCGGGCGCAATGACGATGCGCGGCGCGGGTTCGCCCAACGCAATCATTTTTTCGATATCGCGCACGCGCAGTTTTGGCAAGTCGGCGGGAAGAATCAACAGCGCCCGCGCGCCATTCGCAATACAGACGCGTCGCGCTTGCTCCAACGCGTCGTTTAGATTCGCGTTTGTTTCCAAAACACTCCACGCGCCAAATTTGCGCGCGATTTTCAAAACATTTTCATCGCGCGAAATTACAACTATCCGTGCAATGCCGCGCGCGCGCGTCAATTTCAACAACGTGCGTTCCAACAGTTTGCGCGTCAACGCCGCGCGTTCGTTTTCATCCAGAACTCCCGCTAACCGCGACTTGCTTTCCGCCAACGGTTTCACAGGAACGATTGCCATGAGAGAGTCCATTTTTGATAACGAGTAGCAGGTAGCAGGTAGCAAGTAGCAGGTTGCAAGTTACAATCACCCAATCACCCAATCACCGAATTTCCAGTCTCCAGTCTCCAGTCTCTTTTCATCACCTCGTCACCCACTCACAAATCTCGCGCGCCAACCTCTCGCGCCCCACTTCATTGCGCATCACCGTATCTGTCACCCACACGCGCATCCCCAAATCTTTGATGAGCGGTGCCTGTGCTTCGTCAATGCGGTCTAGCACAAAACGGTCAATCGTCCCGCGTAAAAGTTTTGCGACTTGGAACGCGGACGCTTCCATGCCAAGTTCTTGAAACATTTTCGCCGCCGGACCTTTTAATGCTTCGCCGCCGACAATCGGAGAGACCGCGATTTTTGGCGCGCGCGATTTTTTCAAGAGGTCGCGCATTCCTTTCACACTCAAAATCGGTTCGATGCTGACAAATGGATTCGAGGGACAGAAAATTATCGCGTGCGCGTTTTGAATTGCGTTTGTGATTTCGGGTGTCACACGCGCTTTATCAATCCCATGAAAGCGGTACGATTTCAAAATCGGCTGCCAACGGCGATGCACAAAATATTCTTGGAATGCAAGTTCGCCCGCGTTCGTGTTCACAATCGTCGCGACGGGTTCATTGCACATGGGCAAAATGTTCGCGCGCACGCCCAACGCGTTGGACAAATTTCGCGTCACGTGCGTTAGGGTGTAACCACCGCGCAGCATTTGCGAACGAAGCAGATGTGTTGCCAAATCGCGGTCGCCAAGTCGAAACCAGTCTTCGCCCCCGTACTGCGAAATCATTTCGAGATTGTTGTACGTGTCGCCTTCGATGCCCCAACCGTTCGCGCGATTCGCTATCCCCGCGAGCGTGTACATCACCGTATCCAAATCGGGCGCGATGTGCAAATCGTGCAACTGAAAATCATCGCCCGTATTCACTACAACAGATAAATTTTCACCGACGACGCGCTGCAATCCATCTGCCAATTTCGCGCCGCCGACACCGCCTGCAAGTGCGAGAAGATTCATGGTAGAAAGGGAAAAAAGACAAAGGGAAACAAGTAGACAGGGATGCAGGTCGCTCTACGTGTCTACTTGTTTCCCTGTCTAGATGTACATCACAAACCCATTCAAATCCACGCGCGTTTTCGCCCTTTCGTCCGCCGCATAACCCAACGTAATCAACGCTTGCGGCTCCCAATCGTTTTCCAATTTCAAAACCTCGCGCACGGTTTCGGGAACAAACAACGGCGCGCACATCCAACACGCGCCAAGACCTAACGCGTGCGCGGCAAGTAAAAGATTTTGCGTCGCCATTGCCACCGATTGCGTTGCCATCAAGTATTCTGCTTTTTTGCGCCGCGTATCAGAATACACATCCATATCGCGCATCGTTACACACACCACAATCACCACCGGCGCGTTGGTGATGCGTTGATACGAACGCGCGGTATCTTTTTCAATCAGTTCCTTTGTAACGCCATCGCGTTCCAAATCCGCGCGCAACTTGTTTCCCATCGCGGACGCAAGCGCGTGTTTTGTTTCAGATGATTCAATGATAGCAAAACGCCACGGCTGCCGATTGTGCGCGGACGGCGCCCAGCGCGCGGCATCCAAAATTTTTTCAACCAACGCGCGCGGCACAGGTTTTTCCAAATATCGCCGAATCGAACGCCGCGAACGCGCCAAATCCAAAAACGCGCCAATCTCCAATCTCTAGTCTCCAATCTCCATCACGGAAACAAATCCATTTCCTTCGGTCGCACCAATGTTCGCGCGTTGTTCGGTTCGCCGTGCCACACCGCGCCGCGCACATGCACAATCGGCGTTCCTTCGCGCGCCTGTCCAAACAAAAGCGTTGCCGCCGACGCGAGCATGTCCGCAAGACCAATGTCCGTGTATTTTAATTCATAGCCGAACAAATCTTTTCTGCCGCGCCAATCTTCAAGCGCAGGTATTCCCGCGGCACCAATCGCAATTCCAATCGTTCCCAACCGATGCGGTCTGCCATGCGAATCCGCGATAATCACCGCCACCTGTTTCCCTGTTTCCTTCATTACCTGTCCCCGAATTTTTTCCGCGCTCGCATCAGGGTCAATTGGCAGCAACAAAACAAAATCTTCCGCGCCTTCTTGCACGTTCGAATGGTCAATCCCCGCGTTCGCGCTGACGAAACCCAAACGATGTCGCGTCACAATCAAACCCTTTCGCACGCGCACAACGTCGGAAGATTCTTGCAGCATCAATTCAATCTCGCGCGCGTCTTTGTCGGTTTCTGTTGCAAGTTCCAACGCGCGTTCGCTCGGTATCACATCCTTTAATCGGACAACGCGCCCTTCCGCTTTGGAAATAATTTTCGATGCGATGACGATAACATCCCCATCGCGCAATTCAATTTCTGCCGAGTGTAATCCATCCAAAACAATTCGCGCAATCTCATCGCCTTTTTTTACAAGTGGAATGTTTGGCAGCGCTGTCAGAGTTAATTGACTCATGGCACCATTTACACTATCGCACTAACCCACTATCGCACTATTGCACTACCCGCGCGGAACTGACGTGAGCCGAATCCCCGCGCCTTTGACCTTATATTTCACATTCACCGCAATCAACACCGCCGTTAATGTTTCCACCGCCACCGCGTTTGCAAGAACTCCAACATCAAACGCCTCAATCCCCGCTTGCGCGCACAACGCGATTACTTTTTCGCGCGCATCTTTATCACCGCCGCACACCAGCACATCGGAATCAATGTTCGCGTCTTCGCTTTCCAACTTTTCGGGTGAAATGTTTTGAAACGCCGCGACGACACGCGTACGTTCACCAAAAAAATTTTGCACCTGCGCGGTGATAGAACCTTCGGCAGGAATTTTCGCGCGCGTCTTTTTTTCGGGGTCGAGCGACGACGCGATGTTGATGACGATTTTGTCGTGGACCGTTTCTTTCAAATCTTCCAAAATGGGTTGCATCCCATCATACGGCACAGACAATAACACAATATCACCCTGTTTTGCCGCGTCGCGATTCGATGTTCCTGAAACGTTTTGCAAATTCAAACGCGCGTTCAACGCGTTCGCCGCGTCCGCGCCGCGCTGTGCGTCACGCGAGCCGATAATGACCGACACGCCAGCTTTTGCAAAACGCGCCGCGAGCGCTGTGCCTTGCTTGCCGGTACCGCCGATGATTGCCAACAATGTCATCCCTTAATCTCCCCAAATGTATTGAACGAACGCCGTTTCGTTCACCCAATGCCCACGCAAGCGGAACGTTACGGCGAACGTTCCCTACAACTCTTGCACTCGCTTCCACGCCTGTTTCGACAACTCCATTGCTTTTGCTGTTATTGCTTCTTCATCCAAATTCACCACCTCGCGGTCTTGCATCAAAACGTTTCCGCCACAAATCGTGTGCGTTACATTCGAACCGTCCACGCCAAAAATCACATGCCATGGAAAATTGCCCGCGTTCAATTCTGTGAACGGCGCGTAATCGAGCAGAATAATGTCGGCGTACGCGCCAACCGACAATTCCCCCACAGCCGTGTTCCAAAAATTCGCGCAAATTTTTGCATTGTTTGCGTACGCCATTTGAAACACTTGGTCTGCGCCCATCACGCGCGGGTCGCGTTGATGCGATTTGTGTACGAGATACGCGGTTTTCATTTCTGAAAACATGTTATTTGAAAAACCGTCGTTGCCCAAACCGACAGTGACGCCATGCCGCATCATGCCCAGAACATTCGCGACACCGACTGCATTGTTCATGTTCGAGCGCGGTTGATGTGAAACTTTTGTCTGCGTACGTTTGAACAAATCAATTTCGCTCACGTCAACATGAACGCAATGCGCCGCAATCGTTTTCGCGCCGAGAATCCCGCGCGCGTTCAAACGTTCACCGACGCGCATTCCAAAATTTTGCATCGCATCGTCTTCATCCGAAATATCTTCGGCAACATGAACGTGAAACCCCGCGTCAAGTCCATCGAGTTCTGCCAAACATTTTTCAAGTGTTTTATCGGAGACGGTGAAGGACGCGTGCAAACCAAAGGTAGCACGTAGCAGGTCGGACGTAGCAGGGTTTGAATTCCCTACTACCTGCTTCTTACTACTTGCTACTTTGTTCAAGAACCTTATATTTTCTTGAATCCCCGCGTTCGCTCCATCAACTCCATTTCTATCCGTCACCTCATAACACAAACACGCGCGCAAACCGGATTCATTCACCGCCTCGGCAATTGCGTCGAGCGAGCCATCAATCGCATTCGGACTCGCGTGATGGTCAATCAATGTCGTTGTGCCATGTTTAATCGCATCAACGAGACAAACGAGCGCGCTGTATTTGGAATCTTCCAATGTCAGTGCGCGGTCAATGCGCCACCACAATTTTTGCAAAATTTCGGGAAAATTTTTCGGCGGCGGTCCGGGCGGGAGAGACATGCCGCGCGCGAACGCGCCGTAAAAATGTGTGTGCGCGCAAATGTTGCCGGGCATGACGAGTTTGCCGCCCGCGTCGAGACGCTCGGAGACTGGATGACTGGAGACTAGAGATTCGGTTGTGCCTACGTCAACAATCCTATCGCCCTCGATATAGATCGCGCCGTTCGGAATAATTTTGTTTTCGCGTCCGAGCGTGATGATTGTTCCATTTGTAATGAGCATACAATCTCCAGTCTCTAATCTCCAATCTCTACCTTCGAGCCGCCGCGAGTTTTGCATCAATCTCACTCACGCGTTGTTGGTGTGCGAGCCACCATTCGGGGTCGAGCTGCGCGTTCAATTCTTCCACACTCTTGCCCTGTTGTTCCACCCAAGTGTAGTATTTTAAATTGTGCCACTGCTTGCGCACATCCACCGTTCCCTCTTTGACCCAATCCGTTTTTTGGTCGAGGAATATATGCGCGCGCGCGGTTGCTTCCGCTTCATCCATCGCACCATATGTTTTCGTCATCTCCGCCATCACGGAATAATATCTGTCGAGCGCGTCCGTCGCAATCGTCACAATCGTATCGCGCGAATTCAT
>JAKOPZ010000197.1 GCA_029778615.1 Chloroflexota bacterium
AACCGCAGGAACGATGATTGAAAAAGGACGCGGCGCGGTGAAATGTCCTGTATGCCAACAGGTGACGCCCGTAGAAGATTTGCGGCGCGCGGGGCTGGAAGGCAAGATGGGCGAACGCATGACGGCGGTCATCACCGACACACCGCAAGGCAAGGATTATCGCGCAGTGGAAGAAATTGATTTGCGCGCGTTTGAAAAAGCAAAACAACTCGCACAAGAAGTGGAACGTCCGAGCGAGTACATTGTTCCTGAAATCAACGCGCCGAATGCGCCAAAAGATGCAGGCGCGCATCGGAGCATCAGTGTTGATCTGTATGGTTTCAAGACTTTTGGATCTATTTTCAATGACAGACAACTTGTTGCCATGCAAGCTGTTGTTGAATATTGCCGAGACGCAATCGCATTGGAAGCAAATGATGTAAACGAAGATTATTGCAACGCAATCGCCGATTATTTGGGAATTTGGGTTAGTAGAAACTCAATGCGTCTCACGAACATTGGTAGGTTCGATGCAGGCGGAGAATCATTTCAAAGTCCGTTCGCGTCTCAATCATTGGCGATGATGTGGGATTATTCGGAAACAAATCCATTCAATGAGTCAACTGGAGGTTTGCTAAGCCAACTCGATTGGATACTTCGGGTCATTAGGAGAGAATCACCTTATGGTGGCGCGAAAATTGTTCCAGCAAAAGTAACTCGCGGCGATGCCGCAGCATTGCCTCTGAAAGCAGGTGAGGTAGATACTGTTGTGACCGATCCACCATATTTTGATTCAATCGCTTACGCAGACCTTTCCGATTTTTTCTACATCTGGATGAAAAGGACTCTGGACAATAGATTTTCTCAGTCGTTCACATCACCGCAAACTCCGAAGTCAGACGAAGCTGTTGCGCATAAGCATCGCCATCATGGAAACAGAGAGCTTGGAAAGAAACATTTCGAACTCAAGTTGGAACAGGCTTTTTCCGACGCGAGACGCGTTTGTAAATCTGACGGTGTGATTGCCGTGATGTTCGCACATCAATCCACAGAGGCGTGGAGCGCGTTAATTGGCGCGTTATTTCGAGCCGATCTTACAATTACCGCGACTTATCCGATTGATACTGAATTGAAAAATCGCTCCATTGCTTTGGGAGTTTCTGCGCTTGAATCCTCAATCACCGTCATCTGTCGCCCGCGCGAAATTGGCGCAGCGGCGTCGTTCCGCGATGTGCGGCGCGAAATCGAAAAAGTTGTCACCGAAAGCGTGCGTCGCTTTTTTGATGTGTATGGGTTTCGCGGCGCGGATTTGATTGTCGCGTGTTACGGTCCCGCCGTCGGCGTCTTTGGCAAATACGAACGCGTCGAACGCGCGGACGGCACGCCCGTCACCGTCGCGGAACTCCTCGCGCTGGTGCGCGAAATCGCGCTGCGCGCCATTGCGGGCGAATTCGAAGGCGACAATCTTTCGCGCCTCTATTTTGTCTGGGCAAATTTGTACGGCGTCGGCGAACAAGCGTGGGACGATGCGCGGCTCGTCGTCCAAATCGGCGGCGAAGCGGAAAGCGCGATGGA
>JAKOPZ010000198.1 GCA_029778615.1 Chloroflexota bacterium
CAGCATCGCCCGCGCGGCGCGTTCCACCTGCGGTCGGGTAGGGGCGAGCAAAGATTCTGCGCCATCCCATTCGCCGAGGATAACGAGTCCCGCTTTGGCGTTTGCAAATGTTTCCGGTGTGAGAGTATAGAAATTTTTCTGTTTGTCGAATAGTTTTTTCTCGACGCGCTGTGCGTCAATATTGGCAAGATAGAGCGTGTCCGTTTTCTTTAAGGTTGTGGCAAGGTCGTTGGTTTCTTCCACTTCATAAGCGTTCAGGCGCACTTCGTCGGTCAAATCGTACGGCATGGAAAGCGCGGCAGTGGTGACAAAGGAAAGGCGCGCTTGAAACATGCCGAGCAGCCGCGCGAGCGAATGCGCTTCCGCGCTGAATTTTGCGTTACCTAAGATTGCGGTGCCGCTGTGTTCCAAATCACCTTTGAGCATACGAATCGCATACGCGTCGCCAAGTGCGCGCACCGGATTCTCGTTCGCGCCGTCGCCCGCGTTCAAAAATGACGCGTTCGTTTTCGTCGCCGCTTGGCGCGCCGCGTCCGTTTGCGGACTGCTGAATAAAATCACGGGCGCGGGTGTTGTTGAAATTTGTTCATGCGAAGCGAGCACGGTAATTTGTGCGCCCGCGTCGCGCAAAGTTTGTTCCACGTTGATGGGCAACGGAAACGCGGTATCGAATAACGCGAGCGCGACGTGTGCGCGCGATAGGTCAGACGTTGTACCGTTTGCTATTTCGTCGGCACGCGCAAACAGCGCTTCAATTTGTGCGCGCGTGAAATCGGTTGGAGACAAGAGTTTCATGGTTGGAAAGGTTTCGACGCGATTGTAACAAGTGATGCCCAAGTTTCAAAACCTTTGCGGTTTCGCGGGGCGCGAAAAAATTGACATCTCTAAATTCTCTATTATAGTTACCGAAATGAAGTTCAGAAAAATGTTCGCGGTGAGCGCGGCAATTTTGCTGGCGCTCATATTTTTTGCCTCGACCTCAAAATCAAGTCTCGCGCAAGACCCCAAGTGCGGACTGTTGCAAGACTGCACGTTCGACGAATTCTACGGCGATTTTGGCGCGTGCTCTGGCGTTTGGCAATGTGATGCGCCGCAAAATTTACAATTGACCGAAGGCGAAGGATGGCCCAAGGGACCTTCGCTCACGTTTCGCGGCGACGCGCCGTTTCAACGCAAGGTGTTTCAACGCGTTGCTGTAACGCCGGGCAAGGGTTATCGTTTCTCTTGTCCATTCTGCGTGGTCAATGTGAACGGCAACGGGTGGCACGAAGGTGATGAGGTCAATCGCAAGTTGGGGATTGACCCGTTTGGCGGCACGGACCCCAACTCGGGCAACATTAAATGGTCGAACGATTTTTTTGGCAAGGGTCGTTTTGACGACGACCAATTGACTGTGAGCGAGTACGCGCGCGCAGACCATATTACCGTTTTCATTTGGGTGATTAATCCGTACGAGGGCAAGCACATTGACGTTTTCGTGGATACGCCGGGGCTGGTCGAAAATCCGGACATGCCGCCGATTCAAGTGAGCGCGCCGACTGTGACCCCGCCGCCTCCGCCGCCGACAAATCTTCCACCCACCGCGAAACCAACGGTTGCTCCCAAGCCGACGCAGGAACCCGCAGCCACCGATGTTCCACCTCCAACAGCGGAACCTACAGAGGAGCCTACCCAAGCTCCTGAACCTTCCACACAAGCGCAAGCCACAGACGCGCCGCGCGCAACGCGGACGCGCGTGGCGCAAGTGCAGCCGACAACGCGACCCGCGCGCACGCGTGTTGCCATAGCCGAAAACGGGTCGTCCGCTGAAACGAATGCGCTGCAAAATTCCGCGCTGCCACTTGGCATTGTCGGGTTGTTTGGCATTGTCGGTGTTACGGGCGGGATTGTGTTGTTGGGTGCTGCTGCGTTTCTTTTGCTCCGCCGCAAATAAAGAATAGAATTCATGCACGGAAACCCTATGCGTTTTGCCATTCTACGAATTTTGCTTGTCGCGCTCGTTTGCCTGTCGGCTTTCGGCGGGGCGTTCGCTTTTGTGCCGCGCGCATACGCGCAAGGTCCCTGTACCACGCGCGGTGACAATCTCACGCGCAATGGTTCGATTACGGATGGCGGTTATGATACGCCGCACGGCGTGGTGGCAAATTCGTGGAACGCGTTTTTGATTAACGGCGATTGGCCCGCGTTTGATTTGGCAGACAACGAAAGCGCAAACGGCGACATCGGCGGTTCGTCGTCGCAATACATTCACGGCGACGGCACGCGTTTCGATGCAGGAATTTATCAAGTAATTTCCGGCGTGCAGCCCGGCGCGTCGTACGATTTTTCAGTGGGCTGGGCGGCGATGCTGCGCGATACCGGCGGCGGGCACAATACCAAAGTGGATGATGTCGTCATTCGTCGCGTCGGATACGACGCGTCCGGTGGCACCGACCCGCAATCGCCGAATGTGCAGTGGGGACCCGAAGTCGGCACGGGTTCTTCGGGACGCAGTTTGAATCATCCCGACATGCGGATTACGTTCAAAGCGTTGGCGAATCAAGTGACGGTGTTTGTGCGCGTGTACAATCTCAGCACGTCCGCGAGCGACAAGGTTTTTTTTGATGTGATGTGTTTGCTGCCGCGCGGCGATATTCCGGTGGAAGCGATTGAACCTTCGCCGACGCCCACATCGCCCGCGACGGATGTGCCGCCGACGCATGTGCCGCCGACGCGTGTTCCCGCGACGCGCGTGCCGCCAACCGAAACGCCCATTCCGCCAACGCCTTTGCCCGCCCAAGTCCTGACCGCGACGCCGCAAAAGCTATCACAGCGTCCGGCGACTGCCACGCCCCAGGCGCGTCCGATTATTCCGCACATCGCCGGTTCAGGCGATTCGAGCGCGAGTGACGCGGCGAATGGTGCGGGCTTGTCGCTCGCGGTGATTCTGGGCGCGATTGGAATTGTTGGGATAAGTTTGTTGGGAATGGTGTTGATTGGCGGTTTTGTCGTCTGGCGTATTTTTTCACGCCAGGTGGATGACGCACTTGACCCCGCGTACTATCCGGACGACCAACAGCCCTATCAATAGCACTCGACCATTCAGGATGAATTTTCTAATTACCGGCGGCGCCGGATTTATTGGCAAAGCGCTTGCGAATCATTTGGTCAATCAAGGACATGACGTCCGCGTGCTGGACGATTTGAGCGCCGGGGAAAATTCGGGACTCGATGCGCGTGTCATGTTCACGCGCGGCGATGTGCGCGACATTCCAAAATTGTGGGGACAATTGCGCGGCGTGGATTGTGTGTATCACCTCGCGGCGCGTGTTTCCGTCCCCGAATCCATTTTGTATCCTGTCGAATACAACGCGGTGAACGTGGGCGGAACGGTCGCGTTGATGACCGCCATGCGCGATGCCGGAGTGCGGCGCGTCATTCTCGCTTCCTCAGGCGCGGCGTATGGCGAACAAAACCATCAGCCGGTTGCCGAAACGGCGGTGATGCGTCCTACCTCGCCGTACGCGGTGAGCAAATTGTCCGCCGAATATTATGTGCAAGCGATTGGCGCGCTGTGGAAAATTGAATCGGTCGTTCTGCGAATTTTCAACGCGTATGGTCCCTCTCAACAATTGCCTCCCTCGCACGCCCCCGTGATTCCGCGTTTTCTCAAACAAGCGCAGAGCGGCGGCTCGCTCGTCATTTTTGGAGATGGCAAACAGTCGCGCGATTTTGTGTACATAGACGATGTGGTGGCGGCGCTCGAACGCGCGGCGACGACCGAAAACATTGACCGCGCCATTATCAATATCGGTTCGGGCGTGGATACCACGATGAACCAACTGGTGGATGAAATCGAAGCGCTGCTCCACACTCGCGCGCATCGTTTGTACAACGACGAGGAAGCATCGGGCGTCTCGCGCCTCGTTGCGGATATTTCACTCGCCGCGAAACTATTGGCTTGGTCGCCGCGCGTTGCCTTGCATGAAGGTCTGGCGAACGTTCTGGAACTCGACCCGCGTTTTCAAATCACTCATGCAGCAGCTCATTGAACCCGACCCTTTTGCCGATGCGCTCGAACAGTATTGGGAGACGGGCAAGGCGAAATTGGAATTGCTGCGCGAGGATGGCTACCACAACGTCGAAGACGTTGGCGGGTATTTCACCACGTTTCAAAATTTTTGGCGCATTGAAAAACCCGCGTTGAAATTCGCGCACGGGCGCGTTTTGGATGTCGGCTGCGGCGCGGGACGCATCGCGTTGTATTTGCAGCGTAAAGGTTTACGCGTCACCGCGTTGGATAATTCACCGCGCATCGCCGCGTTGGCGAGTGCGCGTGGTGTGCGCGATGTGCGCGTGGCTTCCGCGTGCGAACGGCTGCCGTTCACGCGCGGCGAATTTGAAACGGTGATTCTGTATGGCAACAACCTGGGAATGTGCGGCAGTCGCGCGGGGTTGGTAAATATGCTGCGCGAACTGTCCCGCGTGACAAACAAGCACGCGCGGATTTTGGCGACGACGCGCGCACCCGGCACCTTTAATCCAAAACATCGCGCTTACTGGGAACAACGTTTGCGACGCGGTCAAGAATTTGGCGCGATTCGCTTGACCTTGAAATTTGGTGCGAGTGAAAAAGAAATAGATTGGTTTTGGATTGCGCCGAGCGCGCTGTTCGAACTGGCATGGCATTGCCGCTGGCGCGTTGCAGAAATTTTTGGCGACGGACGCGCGGATGAAGGATACGCGGTGGTGATGGAAAAGCGGTAGGGGCAAAGCATTCGCGGGCGCGTACGCGAAGGGAGCCGCATCTGCAAATGCAAATGCTTTGCGCTACGCGTCAGATAAAATTTCCCGCGCCGCTTGTTCGTCTTGTTCGGCAACGAGAATCTTGAATTGTCCCAAGCCGTCCATGGTGAACCCCAACGTGCCCAGCGCCTCGTTTTGAAAAATGGAGCGGATGCCCGCCGCCTCCAATTTGCTGCGAATCACCTGCGCTTGCAATTCTCCATAGGTCGTATACACCTCGACCAATTTCGTTTCATCCATCGCTCAATTCTCCTCATCCCAGTACGGAACGAACGCCGTTTCGTTCCCGTCTTTGCCTTTTGAACGCTGCGGCGAGGTGAACGCTGCGGCGAGGTAAACGCTGCGGCGAGGTAAACGCTGCGGCGAGGTAAACGCTGCGGCGAGGTAAACGCTGCGGCGAGGTAAACGCTGCGGCGAGGTAAACGCTGCGGCGAGGTAAACGCTGCGGCGAGGTAAACGCTGCGGCGAGCGTTCACTACGCTCCTCATACTTGTATGGAACGAACGCCGTTTCGTTCCCACCCCTGCCTGCCGAACGCTACGGCGAGCGTTCACTACGCTCCTCATTCATTTTTTGGCGCGCCTTTTGGAAAAACTTTTTTTCGCGTTTTGTGCGCACCGGCTCCACCTGCATCGAAACGGGGCGCGCAAACAAGAGAAAGCCGGTATGCGCGACCATGCGGTCATCGGGGCGCAGCCGGTCCGCGTTCGTTTTGTAGTGGCGCTGTAACAATTCGCTCACTTCAATCTCGACCCAATTGCTCATGCGCTCGAGTTCGCCGAGCATTTCGCTGACCTGATTGGTCGTCGGCACAAATGCGCCGAAAAAACCGCCGGGTTTTAATGCCGCGTGCGCCTGGGCAAGATAAAGCCACGGCTCGCGCACATCGAGAAACAGCGCGTCTGCATCATGCTCGTCAAAGCCGCCGCGAATATCGCGGACACGAAATTGTACGTACTGCGCCAAGCCCGCGCGTTCGATATTTTTACGCGCATTGGCTTGATGGTCTTCGCGTTCTTCGTACGTGAACACTTGCCCGTCCGGCTGAATCAAGCGCGCCAGCGCGAGGGTCATTGCCCCGCTGCCCGTGCCCGCTTCCACCACGCGCATTCCGGGATGGATGTCCAGTTTCATCAAGAGATAACCGATGTCTTTCGGATACAGAATTTGCGTCGCACGGCTCACCTTCATTACAAGGTCAACGAGCGACGGTCGGAGCATCACAAAACCTTCGCCTAACTGCGTGGGAATTTTTTCGCCGTAGGCGTAGTCTAAAAATGTTTCGTGTTTGATGAAACCGAGATGCGAATCCACGCGTTGATTTTGCGCGAGTCGCACGACAAGGCGTTTGCCTTCGGGGTCGAGCAAAAGAATCGTGTCGCCGAACTGCGGTCTGTTCATGCGCGCGATTATACACCCGTCGGGCGATTGAAATCGCGGCAACCAATTCGCGAAACGTGCCTCCGCACGTTGGCGGCTTACTCTATGGGTTCCATCTGCAAAGCAAGACTTGTGGCGTTGTCGGTGCGAATTCGATTCGCCCGTTTGCATTCCACCAACAGCGGTGCTACGATAGTTGCCACTCACGAGGACGCGCTCGGCGAATTGCCGAGCCATTTTTTTATCTGATGAACAAATTGGGCGATGCCGCGCTTTCGGCACAGCAGCTTGAAATCTATCAGTATCTCGCGCGCCTTTCTGCCGACGACCAGGGGATAGAGCAAATTGCGCGCGCCCTCGCGCAATTTTCAAACAAAGCGGTATTGATTCAAGACAAGCGTCTGCAATATCTCGCACAAATTTCCCTTCCCGAATTGACGAACTGGAACGATATATTGGACGCGTTGCAAGCGTCCTCTTTTCTCCCGTCCGAACTGCATGACCGCAAACAAGCGCATCAAGTCCGCGAACCCATCACACAAATT
This sequence comes from Chloroflexota bacterium, assembly GCA_029778615.1. GTDB lineage: Bacteria > Chloroflexota > Anaerolineae > UBA4142 > SHND01 > SHND01. The sequence continues at coordinate 6,711 of JAKOPZ010000198.1, forward strand.
TTTGAAACGTGCGCGCGTTTGGTGATGCCGATTATCACGCGCAACGTTGCGCGCGGGTATGTTTCGCTTGTTGCGCGCAGTGCCGCGTTTGAGCCGCGCGACGAAATGATTGCGACGCAAGGCGCGTTGGTGTGCGCGATGGAAATGGCCAAAGTCAAAGCCGTGAACGTCGCCGAAAAAAAATTGCGCGGCGATTTGATTCAAGCCGTACTGACGCAAGCGATTACCGAAGCCGACGCGATGAGTTGGGCGGAACGCGCGAGTTTTCGCAAAACGGGTCCGTATGTGATGTTGGCGATGCAGTGGTTCGGGCGCGAGACGCCTTCCCTGCGCCGACTCGAAACGATAGTCAGTGGGCAATTGAAACGCCAGCGCGGGCGTGTGTTGTCCTCTGCGCGCGAAAATGAAATTGTGGCGTTGTACGCAGTGAATGAGGAACGCGGGACAAGTGAAGCAGAAGCGTGGGCGGCGAATATTTTGCAATTGGCGCAAACGGAATTTCCTCGCGCGCAAGTGGCGATTGGGCTTGGACAGCCAGTTGCGCGCTTGCTCGACGCGCGCGCGTCATATCGTCAAGCCGCGCAAGCAATGAATTTGGAACAACGTTTGCGCCACAACAAACCGCAGGCGTATGCGAATCTCGGCGTCTATCGTTTGTTGTTGCCGCTCACCGAGACGGGCGAATTGCGCGCGTTTGCTGACCAGGTGTTGGGGAAATTATTACAGCATGATGGCAGCGATAAAGGACAATTGCTCGAAACCCTGCGCGTCTATTTCAAGAATCGCGGCAACGTGATGAAAACCGCGCGCGCGTTATACATTCATCGCAACACGCTGCTCTATCGCCTCGACCGCATTCGCGAAATGGGCGCGTTCGATTTGGACGACGCGGAGACGCGTTTGAAATTACAACTTGCATTGCGCGCGCACGAATTGACGCGCGAGGAGATTCAATGAAATTTTCGTTGCCGTCCCTTCCCATCGAATTTGAATTTGTGAACGCGCCGACAGAATGGCGTGTGGAAAACGAAACTGAATTGCTCCTTTGCGCAGGCGCGAAAACCGACTGGTTCGTTGACCCGTCAAGCGATTATAAATCTGATAACGCGCCGGCTGCCTTGTTCAAAACGCGCGACGAATATTTTTTATTGAGCGCGCGCGTCCAAGTGGATTTCGCTTCGATGTTTGACGCGGGCGTTCTGCAAATTCGGGTGCGCAACGACGCGTGGGGCAAATTGTGTTTCGAGTACTCGCCGGACAAGCAGCCGATGGTTGTTTCTGTCGTCACGCGCGGCGTTTCCGATGACTGCAATTCGGTCCCGATTGAAAACAATATGGTGTATTTGCGCGCCGCGCGCATCAGAAAGGCATTCGCGTTTCATTATTCGCTCGACAGCATGTATTGGAATCTGGTTCGACATTTTTCGTTAGGCGATGTAGATGAATTGCGCGTGGGCTTGTCCGCGCAATCGCCGACGGGGGCGGGCTGTGCAGTAACGTTTTCGGAAATTGTGTACACGAAAAAAAGGTTGGGGGATTTGAGGAGTGGGGAGTAAAGTTATATTGATTCAAGTTTCGTGCAGCGTGATATAATTTTCTTGTTTGGAGTACACGGCGGATGCCAACAATCTTTAGAGAGAGGGGCTACCGTTTTTACTTTTACGAAGCGGACCTTGATGAACCGATTCAGGTTCATGTCGTAAAATCAGGCAAGCCTGCCAAGATATGGGTTCAACCAATTCGTGTTGCTGTTGAAGGGGTTTTAGGCGCCATGAGTTATCCGCAACTCAAAGAATTGCGCGCAAGCGAAGCGACGAAATCAATTCCGCGTGGCGTGCCGAGCAAATCAAGCGGAAGCGTCGCTCCAGTTAAAATCGCTATTGATTCCAAGCTCGCACCCCTCGTTCCTGTGTTGATTCCTGAAATCAAAGATGTGCGTGCGTTCGCGCAACAGCTTTATCAGCGAAAAAAAGAATGGCAGGGAATTGCGTTTGGATGGGAGTTGCCCATTCGCCGCCTTGCGGCGCACCCGCAGCGAATGAAAATGGATGGCGCGTAGTAACGTGCGATGAACGACATCGCCTCAATCGTTCCCCTGGGCGGACGAATGAATTCGTCACTACAAAATATTTTCAGAGGAGTTGTCCATGAGCCGTTGGCTCACCTGCAGCCAATGAAAATGGGCGCCGCGTCGTAACAGCGCGTCGTAACAGCTCATAGTAACAGCGCGTCGTAACAGCTCGTAGTAACAGCTCGTAGTAACGTGCGATGAACGACATCGCCTCAATCGTACCCCTGGGCGGACGAATGAATTCGTCACTACAAAAAATTTTCAAGGGAGTAG
>JAKOPZ010000199.1 GCA_029778615.1 Chloroflexota bacterium
AAAGCTCGCGCACGTCATAAATTTTGAAATTGATGTGTTCGACCCGCAAGCCACGCGCGAACAATATCCAAATGCAGCGCATCTTGCAACCGAACACAATTTACAAAATTTCGTCGTTCGTCCACTTTCATTTGTCATCGTTTCAACGCAAGGTCACGACGACGAACTCGCGCTCGAAGCCGCCGCGCGCAGCAACGCCGCGTATGTCGCGTGCGTTTCAAGCACCAAGAAATTTTCTACCCGCGCGGACTATTTACGCGAACGCGGGGTGAGCGAAGAACAAATCGCGCGAATCAAAGTCCCCGCAGGTCTGGATATTGGCGCGCTCACGCCCGACGAAATCGCAGCGAGCATTCTCGCGGAAATGATTCAATTTCGTCGTCAACAGTTCGCGCCGAAACAAGTGGAACAGGCGCAAGCCGTCGCCGTTGCCGAAGAAATTGTTGCCGAAGCGATTGACCCCGTTTGCGGCATGAGCGTCGAAATCGCCACCGCGCGTTACGTCTCGGAATACAACGGCGCGAAATTTTATTTTTGTGCGCGCAGTTGTATGAACAGTTTCAATAAAGAACCGGAAAAGTATGCAAAGGTAGCAAGTAGCAGGTAGCAAGGCATTCCCTACTACCTACTACGTGCTACTTGCTACATCCCAAAATGCCCTTTGAAACTATCGAATCTCTCGAACATGCCCTCCACCGCGAAAATTACATCGCGGACCGTGGACTTGCCACCGCGATTTTTATCGCGCTCACTTTGGAAAAACCATTATTCGTCGAAGGCGAACCGGGCGTAGGTAAAACCGAAATCGCCAAAGTGTTGGCGCGCGCGTTGGATACGCGGATGATTCGTTTGCAGTGTTACGAAGGTCTCGACGTGAGCAGCGCGGTGTATGAATGGAATTATCCGCGCCAAATTTTGGAGATTCGTTTATTGGAAGCCGAAGGCGCGTCGCGTGACGCGGCGCGTCAGAACATTTTTTCCGAAGAATTTCTGCTCAAGCGTCCATTGCTTCAAGCGATTGAAAATCACGCCGACCGCGCGCCCGTTTTATTGATTGATGAACTCGACCGCGCGGACGAAGAGTTTGAAAGTTTTTTACTCGAACTGTTGTCCGATTGGCAAATTACCGTCCCCGAACTCGGCACGCTCACCGCGACGCATCCCCCTGTCGTCGTCGTCACTTCGAACCGCACACGCGAAATTCACGACGCGCTCAAACGCCGCTGCATTTATCACTGGATTGATTTTCCGACGTTTGAAAAAGAGTTGCACATCGTTCAAACAAAAATCCCAAACATCAGCGACGACCTCGCGCAGCAAATCGTCACCTATGTTCAAAACTTGCGTCAGCAAGATTTGTACAAACTGCCCGGTGTTGCCGAAACGCTTGATTGGGCAAAAACACTGCTCGCCTTGAAACAAAATAAATTGGACGACGCGGTGATTCAGAATACGTTGGGCGTGCTGCTGAAATATCAGGATGATTTGCAGAAGGTAGCAGGTAGCAGGTAGCACGGGAACTCCCTACTACCTGATACCTACTACCTGATACCTACTACCTGCTACCTACTACTTGCAACCTGTGGACTATTTCCTCCCCAACCTCCTCTCCTTCGCTCGCCTCCTCCGCGCGCTCGGCTTTGCGACCTCGCCCGAACAAACCAGCGACCTCGCGCGCGTATTGAAAACGATTGGCGTGACGCGGCGCGACAATGTGTATTTCGCCACACGCGCGTTGTTCGTTCACAAACATTCCGAACTGCCACTCTTTGACCGCGCGTTTGATTTGTTTTTTTCCATTCAAGGCAAGCCGCAGCAAAATTTCATTGACCCGACCCAAGCGCCCGTTGCGCGCGCGTTTCGTCCGAAAACGATTCAACAAATTGCGGAGGAAAGAAAACAGAACGCGGCGCGCGAGGGCAAGGACAACGCGCCCGAATCCGAAGAAATTCCGTTTTACAGTTCCGCCGAAATTTTACGCACGAAACGTTTCGACCAATTCACCGAAGAGGAATTGCGCGCGGCGCGGCGTTTCATCGAGCAAATGAATTGGCGCGTCGGCTTAAGAAAAACGCGGCGCTATAAAAGAATTTCGCGCGGCGCA